>JAOUOK010000209.1 GCA_029880425.1 Gammaproteobacteria bacterium | reverse complement strand
TAAACTGCATGGTGCTGAACCGGCTAATTTTTTAGATGTTGGTGGTACCGCTACAAAAGAACGTGTTGCTGAGGCATTTAAAATTATTCTCTCTGATGACAACGTTAAAGGTGTATTAGTCAATATCTTTGGTGGCATTGTTCGTTGTGACATGATTGCTGAAGGTATCGCTGCAGCCGTTGAAGAAGTTGGGGTTGAAGTGCCCGTGGTTGTCAGGCTTGAAGGAAACCATGCAGATGAAGGCCTGGCTATTCTTGATTCAAGCGCATTAAAAATTGAAACAGCCCATAACCTTGCTGATGCGGCTGAGAAAATTGTTAAACAGGTGAAATCGTAATGAGTATTTGGATTAATAAAGACACGAAAGTTATTTGCCAGGGTTTTACCGGTAAGCAAGGACAATTTCACTCTGAAAAGGCCATTGAATACGGTACAAAAATGGTAGGTGGGGTAACACCGGGTAAAGGTGGTCAAACTTCACTTGGTTTACCCGTGTTTAATACAGTAAAAGATGCCGTTAAAGAAACGCAGGCTGATGCAACAGTTATTTATGTACCGGCCGCTTTTTGTAAAGATGCCATACTTGAAGCCGTTGATGCCGGTATTGAACTGATTGTTTGTATCACAGAAGGTATTCCGACTAAAGATATGCTTGATGCCTGGCACGTGGTTAATCAATCTGAGTCACGCCTGATAGGCCCTAACTGCCCGGGTATTATTACGCCCGGTGAATCAAAGATTGGGATTATGCCCGGTGAAATTCACAAGCATGGAAACGTGGGTATTGTGTCTCGCTCAGGAACGTTAACTTATGAAGCTGTTAAACAAACAACTGATCTCGGTTTAGGGCAAAGTACCTGTGTCGGTATTGGTGGTGATCCTATTCCAGGGACGACCTTTATTGATTGTCTTGAGGCTTTTGAGAACGATCCTCAAACTGAATCCGTGATTATGGTCGGTGAAATTGGTGGTTCAGCTGAAGAAGAAGCGGCTGAATATATTAAGTCCAATATGAGTAAACCCGTTGCAGCCTATATTGCGGGTGTCACCGCACCGAAAGGAAAACGTATGGGGCATGCAGGTGCAATTATTGCTGGTGGTAAAGGAACGGCGAAAGAAAAATATGCTGCACTGGAAAATGCGGGTGTCTACACAGCATCATCACCAGCAGATTTAGGAATTACACTTCAAAAAGCAATAACTAAAAGTTAAACATAACTCGTAATACACTCACTTAGTATGCGTGTAACAGCGTTTAATTTTAATGTCTCTTAAATATCGGCCGCTAAATATGTAGTCCTTCTATTTACATATTTTAAGTGGTAATAACATGTTTAAGAATTTAAAGATTGCTTTTCGCTTACAACTTGGTTTTGTTGTAGTTTTAATTATCTCGTTAACCATGGTTGAGCTTGCAGTAAATTTTAAAATTTCTGATGTTGTTCATGAAGCAGAAAAAAATGAGCTAAGAAATTTATATAAAAGCGCGATGGCTGAGATAGAGTCCGAGGGCCGTTTAGCCCAGGCGATGAGTTTTATTATCGCATCAAACCAGGAGATGAGCCAGGCAATGGCTGAAAGCAGGCGTGATGAGCTTGCCGCACGCACTGTTCCTTTATTTAAAGACCTTAAAGAACAGTATTCTGTACGACAGTTCCAATTTCATTTACCCCCCGCTATTTCATTTTTGCGAGCACATAAAGCAAAAAAATTCGGTGATGATCTGTCATCTTTTAGAAAAACAATTTTAGCCACAAATGATTCCAAAAAACCGGTTAAAGGACTAGAAAAAGGTGTCGCAGGATTAGGTATTAGGGGAATAAACCCCGTATTTCATGATAGTAAACATATAGGATCTGTTGAATTTGGCATGTCATTCGGACAAGCATTTTTCGATAAGTTTAAACAAAAATACGGAGTCAATATTGCTTTACATGTGAACAGGGAAAATGAATTCAAAATTTTTGGAGGCACACTTGTTGGTAATGATAAGCAAAAGGTTACCTTGCTTAAATTAAATGATTTATCTAGTGTACTTAGCGAAGGAGAAATTACTTTTCAATCTGAGTATAACAATGTGCCATACGCGGTATATGCTAAAAATGTTACTGATTTTTCTGGAAACCCGATAGGTGTTATGGAAATAGCACTTGATCGTAGCCATTATGTTAGCGCTATTTCAAGCGCAAGGAATATGACTTTGTTAATAGGATTCTTTGCATTAATACTTGGTTCATTTATCGCGTTTATGATTGGGAAAACAATAGTCAATCCAATTCAAAGCGCTGTAAGCGCGATGAACGAAATTGCCAAGGGAGATGGAGATTTAACTAAACGGTTAAATGAAAAGGGTAAAGATGAAATTGCCCTTCTTGGTAAGGCGTTTAACCTTTTTGCTGAACGTGTAAGACAAATGGTTGTCCAGGTTTCAGGCTCAACGTCTCAACTTGCCGCTGCAGCCGAAGAAATGTCAGTAATTACAAATGAAACAAACCAGGGTGTTCAGCAGCAACAGGCTGAAACTGAAATGGTTGCTACAGCGATGAATGAAATGACCGCAACTGTTCAGGAGGTTGCGCGTCATGCTACAGAGGCATCCGAAGCGGCTAAAAGTGCTGATAATGAAGCCAATGATGGTAAAAGTGTTGTTCAGCAAACTGTTGCTTCGATAAATTCTTTAGCAAGTGAAATTGAGAATGCGACGTCTGTAATTAATAAACTTGAAACTGATAGTGATGCCATTGGTAGTATACTTGATGTAATTCGTGGTATAGCAGAGCAGACTAACTTACTGGCACTGAATGCAGCTATTGAAGCAGCTCGGGCAGGAGAACAAGGCAGAGGCTTTGCCGTGGTAGCAGACGAGGTACGTACATTAGCAAGCCGTACCCAGCAATCTACCCAGGAAATTCAAAACATGATCGAAAGTTTACAAAGTGGCTCAAGAAGTGCTGTGAAGGTGATGGAATTAAGCCAGGAACAAAGTAAACAAAGCGTTGATAAAGCACTGGATGCACAAAAATCTTTAGAAGCAATTACTGATGCTGTTACCACAATTAGTAATATGAATATCCAGATTGCTAATGCAGCAAAAGAACAAAGTAATGTTTCAGAAGAAATAAATAAAAACGTGGTGAATATAAGCCAGGTTGTAGAGCGAACTGCAGAAGGTGCACAGCAAACCCAAACTTCCAGTCATGAGCTTTCAAACCTGGCAAATGAATTACAGCTTTTGGTTGAACAGTTCAAAACATAATTTAATACTTTAAGTATTATTAACTGAAAAAAAGAAGAGGTTACAATTTTTTGTGTGGCTTTATAGCAGTTTGCATCTGCATAAATGAAAACCCATTAAAATCATAAAGCAAGCTGCGTAAAACAATTAAGACTGTTGTTTTTTTTGCTGGTGTTTTTTCTTTCTTTCTTTAATCGCACTGATAATATGTAAACGCCATAACAATCTAATCATTACGTAACCAAGGGCACCAAAGACAAGCCCGCTAACAGCACAACCTAATAAAAAGGGTTCCCAAATCGCAGCAAGACCTGAACCTAACCACTCCCAGCTAAGTTCAAAACTAAAATCCTGTTCGGGTGCACCCAGTATCCATGTGCCTACTTTATAGGCAAAATAAAATATTGGTGGCATGGTGACTGGATTGGTTATCCAGACCAGGCCAACAGCAATTGGCAAATTACAACGAATAATAATGGCAATTGCTGCAGCCATTACCATTTGAGTAGGCAGGGGAACAAATGCCATAAAGAGCCCAACAAAAAAAGCCATTGAGACTGAACGTCGATTAAGGTGAAGCAAGTTAGGGTCGTGGAGCAGGGTGCCAAACACCTTATTCAGCTGCTTATTATTTCGAATAGCATGATGATCCGGCATGTAACGCTTGATGAACTTCTTTGGCATACGACTTTCTAATTTAATAAAATCTGTTAATCTTAAATATATGTATTGATATTACCATATAAAGGGTAGATTTATAGTTTCATATTTCTATCAACTCGATACACGGATTTTATACCTAAGGACAGGTGAACTTAATGATATCAGGGATTATATCATTTCTTCTGGGCATTTTATTACTTCAGCAACTAAGTTTTTTGCCTGACATTAACTGGTGCTGGGCTTTAGCCCTGGTTTTTAGTTTACCCTTTATTCCACCTCGCTATCAGTTATCTAAATATACAATTATATTTTTTCTCGGCTTTTTATGGGCTCTGTTTCGTGCCCACCTGGTGTTAGAAGTTGCTTTACCTGGTGAACTAGAGGGGGAGGATGTTTTAGTTACCGGTGTTATTTCAAGTATTCCAGTTATCGAAAAAAGAAAGCATCGTTTTGAATTTGAT
>JAOUOK010000208.1 GCA_029880425.1 Gammaproteobacteria bacterium | reverse complement strand
TTGAAAATAAGATAACAGTACTATCTAAAAAACATGCAAAACAAATTCGCAAGATGTTAGAAACTGTTGTTAGTGAAAAAGGTACCGGTAAATTAGCCGCGGTATCGGGTTATCGTATTGCAGGTAAGACAGGTACTGTAAAAAAAGCGAATGCAGGTGGGTACAGTGATGATCGGTATGTCGCGGTTTTTGCTGGTATGGCCCCGGCAAGTAACCCGCGTTTAGCCATGGTTGTTACTATTAACGAACCAAAAGGTGATATTTATTACGGCGGCAAAGTTGCCGCACCTGTTTTCTCAAATGTCATGTCAGGTGCCTTACGATTGATGGATATTGCGCCTGATAACATTTCTGACAAAGCTGTTCAGCTCGCCAGGTTTTCTACGGGAGGAAATATTTAATGACCTCTCAGGTAAAACAATTTTCAACAAGCTTAGAAAAACTTTTAAAAGGTTTTGTTGATGCAGCTAACCTGAATGATAAATTCAATAAAATAACTGTTGAAGGGTTAAGTCTGGATAGTCGTTCGATTAAAGATGGATACCTTTTCCTCGCAATTAAAGGTGAAACAGTGAATGGCATTGAATTTATTAACAATGCTATTGAGCAAGGTGCTGTAGCAGTGTTATGGGATGCCAGCGCCGAGGTAGATGCGATAAATCTAAACTGGCGTAAAAGCTTATCAGGAAAAGATGTTCCTATTATTGCTGTTGAGAAACTGCAGAAATTAACGGGTGAGATAGCTTCGCGCTTTTATGATGAGCCATCTTTGAAATTACCCGTTTGTGGTGTAACCGGAACAAATGGAAAAACATCGTGTGCTGATTTTATTGCGCAAATGATGAGTATAGATGCGCCTTGTGGTTTGATGGGGACACTGGGTCGCGGTGTGTATCCCGGTTTAACTGAAACAGGCTATACCACGCCTGATGCAATTACCTGTCATCAATGGCTGGCAGATGTTGAATTGAGTAACGCCAAGTTTGCCGTAATGGAAGTATCTTCTCATGCGCTTATCCAGGGTCGGGTAAACGGAATTCAGTTTAATAGTGCAGTATTTACTAACCTGAGCCGCGATCATCTTGATTTTCATGGTGATATGCAAAGTTATGCTGATGCAAAAACAATGCTTTTCAAAACAGCAGGATTAAAAAACGCCATTATCAATATTGATGATGAAGCGGGAAGAAATATTGTTGATGAACTTGCAAAAGAAATTCAGTGTATACGTTATGGGCTTAATGAAAACTATAAGCCTGATGTGTTTGCAACGGATGTTCAGTTAAATGAACAGGGTTTATCAATGCAGGTAATAACTCCATGGGGTAGAGGGCAGTTACAGGCACCTGTTATAGGTGGTTTTAATGCCAGTAACTTACTTGCAGTTTTATCCGTTATGTTAATTCAGGGGATAGATTTTGATGAGTCACTTAAACGTCTAAAAACAATCAAAAGTGTTGCCGGTCGTATGCAGCGTTTTGGTGGAGATGCCTGTCCACTGGTTATTGTTGATTTTGCGCATACACCTGATGCTTTAGCGCAGGCTTTAACCTCTTTACGTCAACATACTCAGCACAATTTATGGTGTGTTTTTGGTTGTGGCGGAGACCGGGATAAAGGTAAGCGCCCTTTGATGGGTGCGGTGGCTGAGGAAAACGCGGATTATATTGTTTTAACAAATGATAATCCAAGGTATGAAAATCCGGACATGATAATTGATGATATCAAGGCCGGTATTAGCAGTAATACAAATGTATCTGTCGAACAGGATCGCCAGGCAGCTATTCATTTTGCGATAAAGCAAGCTAAAGCAGGTGACGTAGTACTTATTGCCGGTAAAGGTCATGAGAATTATCAGCTTGTTGGTGAAGAGAAATATCCTTTTGATGATGCTGAAGAAGTACAACATCAACTTGAGGTATGTGCAGGATGATGTCAGTAAGCTCATTTTCTATGACTCTTAAAGAAATAGCGGAAATTCTGTCTGCTCAGCTTGTTGGTGAAAACATTCAGGTTAAAGGTGTTTCGACTGATACTAGAACCATACAAGGTGGTGAATTATTTATTGCCTTGAAGGGACCAAATTTTGACGGCCATAATTTTATCGGTGAAGCACTTAATAAAGGTGCTGTTGCCTGCCTGGTTGAAGATGAAGTTGATGCGAAAAATTTAATTATAACCAGTGATACTCACCAGGCACTGGGATTGCTGGCAAAAGCCTGGCGTCAAAAATTTAACTATCCGGTAATTGCCATTACTGGCAGCAATGGTAAAACAACGGTTAAAGAAATGATTGCCAGTATTTTTAACCAACAACACTCAGCGATGGCGACACTTGGAAATTTAAATAATGATATTGGTGTTCCGCTTACATTGTTCAGGTTAAATAAAAATTATGCTGCTGCTGTCATCGAAATGGGTGCCAATCATTCGGGTGAAATTGATTACCTGACTAACATTGCACAGCCTGATATTGCAGTGATTACAAATATCGGTGCAGCTCATCTCGAAGGCTTCGGTAGTATTGAAAATACGGCTAAGGCAAAAGGTGAAATCTTTAATGGTTTAGCTAAAAATGGTACTGCAATCATAAATACTGATGATGCTTTTTCAGAATATTTTAAAGATATTACTTCTGACTATAAGGTTTTGAGTTTTGGTATTAAGAATAGCGCGGATGTGATGTGCGAGTGGCAGGCTGACAAAGAAGGGAGTGTATTAAAGGTAAATACCCCGGAAGGTGAATGTGAAATTAAACTTAAATTACTTGGCAAGCATAATGTTATGAATGCATTAGCTGCGATAGCCGTCTCAATAGCGGCTGGAATATCATTGCAACAAATTATAAAAGGCCTGGAAGATTTAAAACCAGTAAATGGACGCTTGCAAATTAAGCATGGTTTAAATAATAGCCGGGTTATTGATGATACATATAATGCGAACCCTACATCGCTAAAAGCAGCATTAAACGTTTTGCATGATTTTAATGGTAAGCGTTTTTTAGCTTTGGGTGATATGGGTGAGCTGGGAACTAATGCTGTGGATTTGCATATTGATGCTGGCGTATATGCAAAGAAGGTAGGTGTTGATTCTTTGTTTTCATATGGAAAGCTTGCTGAATACGCTGCAAAAGAATTTGGTGATAATGGATATAGTTATGACAAGCATGAAGACATGATTGATGCATTAAGGGGTGAACTCAACCAGGATGTAACATTGTTAGTTAAAGGTTCAAGAAGTATGCGTATGGAAAATGTTGTGAATGCACTGACTATAGGTGAAGGATAAAAAAATGCTTTATCACTTAGCACAATACTTACAGGAATTTTACAGCGGTTTTAATGTTTTTAACTATTTAACGTTGCGGACGATTCTTGGTGTTTTAACGGCTTTAATTATTTCTTTTGTAATTGGTCCTTATATGATCAGAAAATTAAGTTCATATAAAGTCGGTCAGCCTATTCGAGATGATGGCCCTGAATCGCATTTTAGTAAAGCTGGTACACCCACTATGGGTGGAGCACTTATTATCGTGGCGATAGCCATCAGCACCTTGTTATGGGCTAACCTGGAAAATCGGTTTGTATGGGTAGTCCTTGCTGTTCTATTTATGTATGGCGCCATTGGCTGGGTTGATGATTATAAAAAACTGGTAAAACAGGATCCTAAAGGTCTTGCTTCGCGTTATAAATATTTTTGGCAATCTGTGGCAGGTTTTGGTGTTGCGATATATTTATTTAACTCGGCAGCAGTCCCGGCTGAAACTCAACTTATCGTTCCATTTTTTAAAGATATTATTATTCCTCTTGGTGCCGTGTCATTTGTCTTGTTGAGTTACTTTGTTGTAGTTGGTTCAAGTAACGCGGTTAACTTAACTGATGGACTTGATGGCTTGGCCATTTTACCTTCGGTCATGGTAGCGGGGGCACTCGGTATTTTTGCTTACCTGTCAGGTAACGTTGTTTTTGCTGAATACCTTTCTATTCCTTACATCCCCGGTATTGGTGAGCTGGCAATATTTTGTGGTGCGCTGGTTGGAGCGGGTCTTGGTTTCCTGTGGTTTAACACTTACCCGGCGATGGTCTTTATGGGGGATGTAGGTGCACTGGCTCTGGGTGCGGCACTGGGTATTATTGCTGTCATGGTTCGGCAGGAGCTTGTTTTATTTATCATGGGTGGTGTATTTGTTATTGAAACTTTATCGGTCATTCTCCAGGTTGCTTCGTTCAAATTAACGGGTAAAAGAATATTTCGTATGGCCCCTTTGCATCATCATTTTGAATTAAAAGGATGGCCTGAACCACGGGTCATTGTTCGTTTCTGGATTATTACGGTCATCCTGGTACTGATTGGTTTGGCATCATT
>JAOUOK010000207.1 GCA_029880425.1 Gammaproteobacteria bacterium | reverse complement strand
TTCCGTGATCCAGGCCTGTGCTGAAAAAGGTATTGAAGTGCTTACCTTGTTTGCTTTTTCAAGTGAAAACTGGCGTCGTCCAAAGAAAGAAGTCAGCTTATTAATGGGCCT
Organism: Gammaproteobacteria bacterium; assembly: GCA_029880425.1. Classification (GTDB taxonomy): domain Bacteria; phylum Pseudomonadota; class Gammaproteobacteria; order UBA6429; family Thiohalophilaceae; genus JAGLTQ01. The sequence continues at coordinate 4,271 of JAOUOK010000207.1, read as the reverse complement.
GTTTCTGGCGGCATTACAGCGTGAAGTAAAGAAACTGCATAAAAATGATGTGCAGCTGAGAATCGTTGGTGATGTTACGGCCTTTGATAACAAGATTCAGCAACAAATCAAAAAATCACAAGAATTAACTAAAGATAATAAAACGCTTGTCTTAAATATTGCGGCAAATTATGGTGGGCAATGGGATATTACTCAGGCGGTAAAAAAATTAGCATCAAAGGTTGAAGCCGGTGAGTTAACTGCTGATGATATTAATCCTGATTTAATTAAACAAAATTTATCCATGTCAGATTTGCCCGAGCCAGATTTATTTATTCGTACCGGTGGTGAACAGCGTATCAGTAATTTTCTGATTTGGCAGCTGGCATACAGTGAATTATATTTTACCGATACCTTGTGGCCAGACTTTGATCGTGATGCTTTTGAAAAAGCTTTGACCTCATTTGCAGGAAGACAACGACGCTTTGGTCATACCGGTGAACAGATTGAGAAAATGAAGAATGCTTAAGTATAGATTACTCACAGCGTTTTTAATGGGGCCACTTATTCTTTGGGCAATTTATGCTATGCCGGAGCAATACTTTTCAGTATTTGCTTTAGTGTTAGTTAGTTTAGGTGCCTGGGAATGGAGTGCTTTTTCTGGCTGGGTTAAGCCGGCACAGCGTGCTACTTTTTTCCTGCTAAGTAGTGTTTTATTTTCTGTCATTCTGTTTCTACAAAACGAAATACTTAATATTTCTCTTGTTGCCGTTTCTTTACTCTGGTGGGCAATTTGTATTCCTTTACTCCGTTCATTCCCATTTAATCCAAACAACCTGATTCATAAACAGGCAGTAACAACACTGATTGGTGTTATCTTACTACTGGGTACTTTTGTTTCAATGATTCTTATTCGAAATAACCCGTCTTATGGTTCAGAATATGTTTTATATTTGATATTTATTATCTGGTTTGCTGATAGTGGTGCATATTTTGCGGGTCGTTCACTTGGCAAAAATAAGCTCATTCCAAACGTGAGTCCGGGAAAAACATGGGAAGGTGTCGCCGGTGCCTTTATTGTCACTCTCATTGTTGCCATTGCATCAATTAATATCCTGGATGTTCCTTCCTCACAGGCTGTTATATTTATCATTATTACCGAGTTAACTGTGCTTTATTCAATCGTTGGTGATTTATCTGAAAGCATGTTTAAACGCATGGCGAATATAAAAGATAGTGGTCATATTTTACCAGGACATGGTGGTATTCTTGATCGGATAGACAGTTTAATGTCCGGCTTCCCGGTATTTTTTGCCGGCTTAATGTTAATGGAGAATTTAGGGTGAAAGGGCTTTGTATCCTGGGTTCAACAGGTTCGATTGGTGTTAACACACTTGATGTCGCGGCTCGTCACCCTGAGAAATATAAGATCGTTGCATTATCTGCCAACTCTCAGGTTGAACGCCTGCTTGAGCAATGTGAACAATACCAACCTGAATATGCTGTTATGGCGAATGAAGATTCAGCTCAATTACTTGCCGAACGATTAAAAGATAAAAATTCATCAGTAAAAGTTTTATCTGGTATCCCCGGTTTGGAGACCATCGCCAGCCTTGACCAGGTTGATTACGTGATGGCGGCTATTGTTGGTGCTGCGGGCCTTAAACCCACTCTTGCTGCTGCCCGAACGGGCAAGCGCGTATTACTTGCCAATAAAGAAGCATTGGTGATGAGTGGTCAGATTTTTATGGATGAAGTGAAAAAAAATAATGCAGAACTACTTCCAATCGATAGTGAACATAACGCAATTTTTCAGTGCATGCCTGAAGGCTATAAAGGTTTATCTGAATCTGGTATTACAAAAATCCTCTTAACCGGATCGGGTGGACCATTTAGAACGAAAGCATTAAGCGAGTTAGAAGAGGTCACACCTGATCAGGCTTGCGCGCATCCAAACTGGAGTATGGGGCGAAAAATTTCTGTAGACTCTGCCACTATGATGAACAAAGGCCTGGAATTAATTGAAGCCTGCTGGTTATTCCAGACCACGCCCGATAATATCCAGATAATTGTTCATCCTCAAAGTGTTATTCACTCCATGGTTCAATATTCGGATGGTTCTGTTTTAGCACAGTTAGGTCAGCCTGATATGCGTACCCCAATTGCTCATGCATTATCATGGCCCGATCGTATTGATTCAGGCGTTGAAAAACTTGATTTCTTTTCAGTTTCAAAACTTGAATTTGAGGAACCGGACTATGAACGTTTCCCCTGTTTACGATTAGCTGAAGAATCAATTCGTAAAGGTGGGACTGCACCGGCTATATTAAATGCTGCGAATGAAGTTGCTGTTGCCTCATTCCTTGACAATGAATTGAAATTTACAGATATCCCGCTCATTGTTGAGCAAACATTAAACAATTCACCTTCAAGACCAGCTTTATCACTGGATGAGATATTAGAAGATGACCTGGCGGCCAGGAAAGAAGCGGAACAATTGATTGCTTTAAGAGTCAAACAGGCTAAATGATGTCACTTATATTTACGCTTATTTCTTTTATTGTCGCTATTAGTATTCTTGTTGCTATACATGAATATGGTCATTATATAGTTGCTAAAAAGCTCGGGGTTAAAATATTACGTTTCTCGATCGGTTTTGGAAAACCGTTGTGGAAAAAATGTTTTGGTAAAGATCAAACCGAGTTTGTCATCGCTGCATTACCATTAGGTGGTTATGTCAAGATGCTTGATAAACGGGAAACGGACGTAGCGGCTGATGAAGAGCATCGTGAGTTTACCAGTCAGTCAGTCTGGACAAGAATAGCTATCGTTGCTGCCGGCCCGGCATTTAATTTTTTATTCGCCATCTTTGCTTACTGGATGATGTTTGTTGTCGGCGTTTCTGGTATTAAGCCTGTTATTGGTGATATTGATGAAAATGGTCTGGCATATCAATCTGGACTGGTTTCAGGTTATGAAATAGTTTCTGTTAATGGCAACAAAACACCTATATGGGATGTAGCGGTTAAAAATATCATCCCTGCCGTAGTTGATCGGGCTAAAGCAACACTTGAGCTAAAAGATGAAAATGGCAATGTTGTTATTCGTACACTTGATTTTTCATTGAGCAATGGTGAAATTAAAGTAGAAAAGCTTTTTCAACAGCTTGGTTTTAAACCCTGGCGTCCTGTAATAGAGCCTGTAGTTGGGCTGGTGGTTGAAAATTCACCTGCGGCAAATGCAGGGTTTAAGACTGGAGACAAAATTTTAAAAGTAAATAATGTTTCAACACCTGATTGGGTAGATGTTGTTGAAATTGTATCGGGTAAACCGTCTGAAATTTTGCAAGTAACCATTTTACGTGAGGGGAAACAAAAAACGATACAGGTTATCCCTGAAAAAATTGAACGTAATGGAAAAATAGTCGGCAGAGTAGGCTTAGGACATAAAACTGGTTCCAGTTACCCTGATGAAATGCGGGTAACACATGGTTATGATTTGTTTGAGTCGGCACCACGTGCTCTTTCCCGAACCTGGGACTTTAGCGTGTTGACTTTAAAAATGATCGCTCGGATTTTCACCGGTGAAATATCGATTAAAAATTTAAGTGGCCCAGTAAGCATTGCTCAATATGCGGGTTATTCAGCAAGTGCGGGCCTGGCAAGATTTCTTGATTTTCTGGCAATTGTCAGCATTAGTTTAGGTATACTTAACCTGTTACCCATACCCATACTTGATGGTGGGCATTTAATGTATTACCTGGTTGAAATCGTGCGTAAAAAACCTGTTTCAGAAGAAACTCAGGAATATGCAACCCGGATAGGTATTATTTTGTTATTCACTTTAATGAGTGTTGCCTTATATAACGACCTTATCCGGGTTTTTGGTTAATAATTATAAATAAAGTTCATTGGGATTTATGAGATATTTTTTTATTGTTTTAATTTTTGCCGGATTAATACGTTCAGCCTTTGCCTTTGCCGCTTTTGAAGTAAAGGATATTAAGCTTGAAGGTTTGCAACGAATTTCTATTGGTACAGTATTTAATTATTTGCCAATAAAACCAGGTGATAAAATTGATAATGCTGAAGTAAAAAATGCGATCAGGATTTTATATAAAACAGGATTTTTTAAAGATATCCATATAGAGCGCGAGGATAATGTTCTTGTTATATTTGTTGCAGAGCGACCAGCAATCAACAATATTGATATTGAAGGTTATGATGCAATTCCTAAAGAGCAACTTGAGAGTGCGTTAAAACAGATAGGGCTTGTAAAAGGACGGGTGTTTA
>JAOUOK010000206.1 GCA_029880425.1 Gammaproteobacteria bacterium | reverse complement strand
GGCAGTGGATGTTTTTGACCGTGAGCAGGTATTTATTGATACCGTTTTGTTTCCCTTACTCAAAGACTTTCCGCATCTTAAAGTTGTGCTTGAACATATCACTACCAAGCATGCGGCTGCATTCGTTAATCAGGCGGGTAACAATATTGCGGCAACCATCACCGCGCACCACTTGTTATTTAATCGTAACGAGATGTTTAAAGGTGGAATGAACCCTCATTATTACTGCCTGCCCATTTTAAAACGTGAAACTCATCGTGAAGCACTTATTGAAGCGGCAACCAGTGGCAGTCATAAATTTTTTCTCGGTACCGACAGTGCACCTCACGCACAGGGCAATAAAGAAACATCCTGCGGTTGCGCCGGTATCTATACAGCCCATGCTGCTATTGAGTTATATGCAGAAGCATTTGAACAAGCCGGTTCTCTCGATCAGCTTGAAGGCTTTGCCAGTTTTTATGGTGCTGATTTTTATGGCCTGCCGAGAAATACTGAAACCATCACGCTGGAAAAAGCCGACTGGCAAGTGCCTGATTCTTATTCTTTTGCAGAGCAAAAACTCATACCTCTTCGTGCCGGTGAAATGATTCATTGGAAACGAGTCTGAAATAATTCAAAGAATTTTTTAACCGCATACTGTATCCTTCGGCTATGGAAGAACTCATCGAACACAAAGATCCTATTGCCAGCCGCTTTCGTGGTTTTTTACCCGTGGTGGTCGATGTCGAAACGGCGGGTTTTGAAGCTGACCGACATGCTTTACTTGAAATAGCTGCGGTAACCTTGAAAATAAATAACAAGGGGTTAATCGAACCCGATAAAACCTACGCTGCGCATGTTGAGCCTTTCATGGGGTCAGAACTGGATCCAAAGGCACTGGAATTTACCGGTATCGATCCTTACCACCCTTTTCGTATGGCCAAACCTGAACGTGAAGCCATGGAAGAAATATTTAAACCTATTCGCAAGCTGGTCAAAAAAACCGGCTGCAGCCGCGCTATCTTAGTGGGGCACAACCCGATTTTTGATCTTGGTTTTGTTAAGGCCGCGGTTGAACGTTGCGAAATTAAACGTAACCCGTTCCACCAGTTCAGTACTTTCGATACTGCTACACTCGGTGGTCTTGCCTATGGGCAAACCGTGTTAGCCCGTGCAGCACAAGCCGCGGGGATTCAATGGGATCATGAAGCCGCTCACTCTGCCGCTTACGATGCAGAACGTACCGCTGAACTCTTTTGTATTATTGTGAATTCCTGGGATCGGTTTAATAAATAAAAACCAATTTAACCACTCTATAGAACCACTTCGTTTTTCATTCAGTACTCCCTTACCTCACGTTGTTCGTTCTGGTCGTAAGGACACGGAGGTAAACAGAGAAAATATTTAGGGTTAGGTTATGCGCAAAAAATACATTTTCAGTACATTTCAAAAATGCAGAGTAAAAATTTTATAATCAGTAAAACCTCTGTGAACCTCCTTGTCCTCTGTGGTAAATAATTTTCACAAAAAAAAGCCCGGAACAAGTCCGGGCTTTTTTATTTAGTAACTTTGAAAATTAAGCAACCGCTTCATCAACTGCTTTTTTCAATTCACCTTTTTGATACATTTCCAACGTGATATCACAACCACCAATTAATTCACCGTTAATGTAAATTTGCGGGAACGTTGGCCAGTCCTGGTAACGTGGCAGGTTTTCAAAAATATCCGGATCCATCAAGACGTTTACATGGGCAAATTCCTGGCCGCATGCCTGTAATGCCTGTGCTGCACGACTTGAAAAACCACATTGTGGCATTTGAGGCGTTCCCTTCATGAAAATCACTACCGGGTTTTCTTTTACAATTTTGTCAATTCGATCTAATACATCCATCTCGATTTCCTCTTTAATTCAATATTGAATATCTACGCCCCGATACAACTACAATTACATATCAAATTGAAGCTCTCACCCAGACTAAATTAGATTCAGCTAATATACCAGCTACTCCCTTCATATTCCACAGGAGTCTGCTAGGTTATTAACTTGTTTACTATCCTTGTATATAAGGCTGATTTTTGCGATTTCAAGCGGTATCGAGGTGAGTCTGGAACCACAGCTCTAACAACGCCAGGTGCCATAACTTGCTACCACGCAGCGCGGTAAAGTGTTGATCTGGCTCGGAAAGTAGCTTATCGACATAGGGCCGGGCATAGATACCACGGTTACGGCAAGCCTGGGAATTAAGGATATCCTGCATAAAGTCTAAAAACTCTCCGCGCACATATTTTAATGCCGGCATGGGGAAATAGCCTTTAGGGCGATCAATCACCGCATCCGGGATCAATCCGCGCGAAATCCGCTTGAGCACATCTTTTCCGCCAAGCCCACTCTTGAGCCCGAGTTTCATTTCTGGTGGCATTTTTGCCGCCAGCTCAACCAGCTTATGATCTAAAAAAGGAACGCGGGCTTCCAGTCCCCATGCCATGGTCATGTTGTCTACCCGTTTCACCGGATCATCAACAATTAAGGTCGTGGTATCCATACGTAAGACCCGGTCGATAAATTCATCGGCCTTCGGTTGGCCGAGTAACTCGGCAACTTTTTGCGAGGTGAAATCTTCTCCACGGTATTCCGGGTTAACCATCTCTAAAAACTCATCATGCGTGCGGTCAAAATAATAGCGGGCAAAACGTGAAACATCTGAACCATTCATGTCCTGGTGCATTTGTGGGAACCAGAAGTAACCGGCAAAAACTTCATCCGCACCCTGGCCACTTTGCACAACTTTTACTTTTTGCGAAACTTTTTCAGAGAGTAAATAAAATGCCACCGCATCCTGGCCGACCATGGGTTCAGACATCGCTTTCACCGCATCCGGGATATGCGGTAAGACTTCGCTGTTAGATATGTGGTACTTATGATGCTTTGTTTTATAGCGCTCGACGACCTGGTCAGAGAATTCAAACTCACTGCCCTTCTCTTCGGGTTGATCTTCAAAGCCAATTGAAAAGGTTAATAAATCTTTAACCCCGGCTTCTGCCAGCAAGGCCACGAGTAAACTCGAATCCAGCCCACCTGATAACAACACGCCAACCGGTACGTCAGCCACATCAATTCGTTTACGCACCGCTTCACGTAATGAATCATGAATGGCATCAGTCCATTCCTGTTCCGACATTTCTTTTTCTGGACGGGTCGCATCAAGGAACCAGTAACGTTGCGTTTTTTCTTTACCGTTGACATCAATGGTCATCGAGGTGCCAGGTTCCAGCTTACGAATGCCATTGACAATGGTGCGTGGTGCGGGAATAACGGCATGAAGAGTGAACTGGTTATGTAAGGCAAAGGGATCAATCGTTTTATCAATTTCCCCGCTGGCTAATAACGCCTGCATATTTGAAGCAAAACGAAAGTGTTCATGGGTTAAGGAAAAATAAAAGGGTTTGATACCCATGCGATCGCGCGCGGTAAAAACATGTTTTTTCTTTTCATCCCATATGGCAAAAGCGAACATGCCGTGTAAATGTTCAGGGCAATCTTCTCCCCATTTATGGTATGCCTTGATAATAACTTCGGTATCACCTTCACTTTGAAAGTTATAACCTTCTTCAATAAATTGCTGACGTAACTCGGGGTAATTATAAATCGCACCGTTAAAGACAATGGTTAAACCCAGTTCACGATCAACCATAGGTTGGTTGGAATGTTCACTTAAATCAATAATGGCTAAACGACGGTGACCAAACGCAACACGATCATGGTGCCATGTATCACCAAAGTCCGGACCGCGCTTCTCCAGCTTCGGCAGCATCGCTTTAACAACCTCAAGAGATGCCGTTGATTTAAAATTTAATTCACCACAAATTCCGCACATAAATTCTCTTCTTTAATATATTAATCAGAACACGTTCTGAGTTAACTAATTTTTATTCCAGCCACCGCCACCGGGCGTTTTGATTGTTAAGCAATCACCTGCTTTGACATCAAAACATGTTTTAGGCGGTAAGGTCTTACCATTTAAACTGTTTTGTCCACTCACACCTGCTGCGGCGTGATTAATGCCCCAGGGTTGATGTAAACGACGCTCGGTTAACAAGGTCACATTTGCCGGTTTTAAAAACTCAAACTCTCGCACCAGTCCATTGCCACCTTGATGCTGGCCTTTGCCACCCGAGTTATCACGAATCGCATACTGTTTAATACGAACAGGGTAATTACTTTCCATTACTTCGATGGGAGTATTGCGCGTATTAGTCATGTGCGTTTGTACAGCATCCATACCATCACTCACCGCACTTGCACCCATGCCCCCACCAATAGTTTCGTAGTAATCCCATGCTTTATTACTATCAGAATCACCTGAATACCCCATGGCAAGATTATTCATACTGCCATGACTCGCGGCAGGAATTT
>JAOUOK010000361.1 GCA_029880425.1 Gammaproteobacteria bacterium | reverse complement strand
TCTAATTAATAATTTTTCAAACTCAACAGCAAATAATACTAAAGAGGAAAGTCCTATACATACCAGCAGATCAAACACAGGTAATGGATGAGTGTGAAAGACATCATTAAAAAAAGGAAGGTAAATTACAGCCAACTGTAAACTAAAGGTCAGTATTATTGCTGCTAGCATGGGTAAATTACTCAATAAACCAATTTTAAATAAAGAAGCACTTTCACTTCGCACAGCAAAAGAATGAAACAATTGTGAAATTGTCAGTACAGTAAAAACAATTGTCTGCCAGTATGCAACCTCACGCGATATAGCCCATGCCATTGCAGCGATACTAACACCCGCGATAAATAGCCCTACCCATAGAATATGCTGCCACATACCATGCGCAAAAATATTTTCTTCCGGTGGACGTGGGGCGCGCTTCATCAACCCCGGCTCTGCCGGTTCTGCTGTCAACGCTAAACCTGGCAAACCATCAGTAACCAGGTTGATCCATAAAATATGAATAGGTAATAATGGAATGGGCATTCCCATAAATGGGGCAAGAAACAATGTCCATACCTCACCCGAATTTGAACTCATAGTATATTTTATAAATTTCCGGATATTGTCAAAAATCCTTCTTCCAGCATGAACCGCGTGTACAATACTGGAAAAATTATCATCAAGCAAAATCATATCTGAAGCTTCGCGTGCAACATCAGTCCCCTTCTGCCCCATCGCGATTCCGATACCTGCACGTTTTAATGCCGGTGCATCATTTACCCCATCACCGGTCATAGCAACAAATTCTCCATTTGTTTGCAATGCTTTTACTATACGTAACTTTTGTTCCGGACTGACCCGTGCATAAACGCGTATAGATTCAACAGCACTGGCAAACCTGTCATCACTTAGATTTTCAAGCTCTGTACCTGTGATCAAAGATTTACTATCAGATGATATTCCTAACCTGCTGGCAATCGCCATTGCCGTACCTGGGTGATCGCCCGTGATCATTACAGGTGTAATTCCTGCACTTAAACAATCTTTAACCGCCTGTAATGCTTCATGCCGTGGAGGATCAATTAATGCAACAAGACCAAGAAAGGTTAACTCTTTCTCAATATTTTCAGTATTGACTTGCTCTGGTAAAGAAGAAAATTCTCGCATAGCCAGGGCTAATACACGGTAGCCTTCAGATGCAAGTTGAGTTGCTTGTTTAAGGATTAAATCCTGATCAAATACAGAAGAATCATTATTATCAAAAGACTTACTGCATTGTGCTAATACTTGTTCAGGGGCACCTTTTACATAAGCAATAACACCATTACTTAACTGGTGTAATGTTGTCATCTGTTTTCGTCTGCTATCAAAAGCAAGCGTTGCTAACCTTGGTATTTGTTGTTCAAGCTCAACCTTATTAAAACCTGCCATCAATGCAGCTTCAAACAATGCCAGTTCTGTTGGTTCACCAAAGGGCTTATCATCTTTTTCGATAACATCATTATTCAGCGCCATAGCATACCCAAGCGCTGGTGAAGCACTGGATAATGTATCTGTCTCTTCAGCAGCATAAAAATATTTTTCAACCGACATTTTATTTTGTGTCAGTGTTCCTGTTTTATCAGCACAAATATAAGTTACCGATCCCAGGGTTTCGACTGCGGGTAAATTTCGCACAAGAGCATGATGACGAATAAGTTTTCTAGCGCCGAGAGCCAGTGAAATAGTCACAACTGCAGGTAGTGCTTCTGGAATTGCTGCCACAGCAAGACTCACTGCAGTAAGGAACATCAATAAAACAGGTTGACCTTGAAGCAAGCCCGCGATAAAGACAATGAGACAAATAGCCAGTACGGCTAAGGCAAGGTAACGTCCGAAACGTTTTAGTCTTTTTTGTAACGGTGTTTTTACACCTTCTTCAGCATGTAACAACTCGGCTATACGACCAATTTCGGTATTAAGTGCCGTTGCCACCACCACACCCTTACCTTTACCACGAGTGATCAAGCTGTTTTTGAAAGTGATATTTTTACGATCAGCGACAGCCAGACCTTTATCGGTCAAGCATTTACTGCTTTTATTAACGGGGTGAGACTCGCCGGTAAGTGCAGACTCATCTGCTTGCAACTCATCAACCTCAAGCAAGCGAAGATCTGCGGGCACAATATTTCCGGCCTCAAGCAGGACAATATCACCGGGTACAAGATCAGCGGCGGCAATAGTTATAATTTTAGTATCACGCAACACTCTTGTATCAGGTGCAGCCATTTTGCCCAGTGCAGCCATTGCACGCTCAGCCCTGAATTCTTGCACCGCACCAATAATGGCATTAAGTAAGACAATAACCAGTATTACAATTGTATCCTGTAGCTCACCGATAAAACCTGAAATGACAGCGGCAATAAGCAGCACCACGATCATAAAATCGGTAAATTGACCAAGGAACATATACGACAAGGAACGTCGTGATTTATCAGGTATAAAATTTGATCCTGTTTCAATTAAACGTCTTTCAGCTTCCTTACTCTCCAGTCCTTGCTTGGACGAATTAAGACGAAGTAACACTTTTTCAGCTTCAAGCATATGCCAGTCTATTTGCTGTTCAAGTTGAGACATTCTAATTTACTGTGAACAAATAGATTAATGAAGCAGTAAAAGTGGCAACTATAAGTGTTTGTATCCCGCTACGTAACCAGGAGACATCTGATATTCGCCCGAGGTAAACGCCAAGTAAAAAAACAAGAAATAACGCGATCAATATTGCAATATAAAGTGGCGACACTGGGAGTACGATGCCAGCTCTTGAAATAAAAAGTGGCAGTAATATTAAAAGGGAAATAATGAGTGGTGCCAGTCCATTAACTAATGCAATCACCCAGGGAACACTACGTGCTGCATTACCATGTGCAC
>JAOUOK010000205.1 GCA_029880425.1 Gammaproteobacteria bacterium | reverse complement strand
CATAAAAACTAAAGTCATCGGCAAAAACGTAAAAGGTAAACCTGATATTAAAGGCAAAAAGTTCCGTGACGAAATGCTGGTTAAAGCAAAAAAAGATGGTAGCGGATGGGTTGACTATTATTTCTTAAATCCAAAATCAAAGAAAACAGAACATAAAACCGCTTATATCGAACTGGCTAAAGGTAACGATGGTAAAAGCTATATTATCGGTAGTGGTAAATACTATTAACAGTCAGATATAAAATGGCGCCGGGATATTTTTCCTGGCCCCATTTTAATTACTTTTACACTTTCCAGTTAATCGGCTCTTTACCTTTTTCAGTTAAAAATTTATTAACTTTTGAAAAGGGCTTGCTACCAAAAAAACCACGGTACGCTGAAAGCGGGGAAGGATGCGGTGAGCGAATAACAAGATGTTGCGGGTTATTTACTATACTGCCTTTTTTCTGCGCGTATGCACCCCACAATATAAAGACAACAGGACAGGATTGTTCATTTAATACTTCGATAATACGATCAGTTAACTGCTCCCAGCCCTGCCCCTGGTGTGAATTGGCTTTTCCCGCTTCAACCGTTAATACACTATTGAGTAATAACACACCCTGGTCAGCCCACGACTGTAAATTTCCATTCGTGTTTACAATTCCTAAATCATCCTCTAGTTCTTTATAGATATTAACCAGTGATTTAGGAATGGGCTTCACCTCCGGCATCACCGAAAAACACAGACCGTGTGCATGGCCCGGTGTCGGGTACGGGTCTTGCCCGAGTATCACTACCTTAACCTGGTCAAGATCAGTAGCTGTTAACGCGTTAAACCAGGATGAAGAATGAGGAAGAATTAATTTTTCCTGTTCTTTTTCTCCCCGTAAAAATGTTCGCAAACTCTGCATATAGTTTTTTTCAAACTCGGCAGCTAAATGTGATTTCCAAAGTGGTGGTAACTCTTGAGCAATATCGGGTGACATAAATTATTTAATTATACGTGTTTAATCTATATGGTAAGTGATCATCGCGGCGGGAGAAAAATCAAGCGCCATAAATTCATTCATTAATCTTTCAATAAAATCCTGTGAGCCTGCAACGTAAATATCGGACTGAGCCAGGACCACATGATCACGAATCAAGCTGGCACTAATGTGTTCCTGTTTTTCTAATCCAGGATGGAGCTTACTAAAATCCTGGTTTCGTTCTATCAATGAACTCACTTCATTTAACAGTTGTTGCGGTTCATCCGCCGCTGATTCATGAAACAGCCTGGCTCGTATTTGTAGTTTATCAAGTTCATATAACAAGCTCAGCATCGGGGCAATACCCTGTCCTTCGCTTATCAGAACGGCAATACGATCTTCGAGCATATTCTCCAGCATGGTACGTACTGCACCATGGGGTGCATTACACATAATGTGATCACCCACTTTCAAAGCCTGCAAATGTGACGATACCGGGCAAACAGAATCCTTGTTAGCGACACTGATTCGATAAGAAGATAAATCATGTGGATTACTGGAAAGATAATACGATTTACGTTGCTGGCTACCACCACCACGTTCACCCAGTACCACCATGAGTTGTTGCCCGCCATGAAAAGGTGCTAACTCGCGGCCACGCACACAATTCAAATATACTGAAACGGTATTGTCGCTTTCCTTTTCTGAAGCACTCACTTCAAATTCACGTATACCATGCCAACCCGTGGTGGACTGACTTCGTACCAGTTTAGCTTCGATAACTTCACGCCAGTCCGGCATCAAATCCCGTGCCTGTAACAGGTATTTTAGTCCCTCGCTATCCCAGTATTCGTAATGTGTAATCCTGACGAATTCTTCCATTGTCGGAGAAGCATCATCACGTTCAAGTAATTCAATACGGTCACCCTGGGTAACGGTACCTTCAGTCAACACCCGCATGTAATAACCCACTTTACGTGATGCCAGGAACATAGGTGCAAAACGTAACCCCATACGTGCATTCAATTTGCCACAGGGTATACGTGGATGTGCTACCTGCATTACCGCACTACCAAAACGAAAAATATCACCAATGCGCACTTCTTCTTCTAACAGGCCGGTAACAGTCAGGTTCTCACCAAATTGACCGATAGGGAATGGCTCACACTCAAGTTGTTGCTGCCAGTATTCATAATGCTCATGCGGGTAAGCATACACGGCACTATGTTCCAGCCCCATTTTACGTATTTCTATACGCACATCATCTTGTAAGCCAAGTCGGGAAACGGCTACGGGGCCGGTGACAGGAATTTTGTAAATACCCGTTTGAATAGTACGGTTCTTGACGGTCACGGGATGACTGTCACCAACATTAACGGACAGTATACGCATTGTTACGCCATGACTCCGGGTTGCTAAGTTACGCTTTATAAGTATAGTTAGTATAAAATTTTTATATCATTGACGTACAGCTTTTGAAGGAAAACAAATGTCAAAAAGTTTGGATAATGCACTAAGTGAAGATGCATGGTCTGTTTCAGCTATCATTGCTGACCTTAACGATAAGCTTGATGATGAAGGAAGACCTATTTCTGAGCGCCGTGCTGATGCCGCTGCCCGGGTTGATGTTGAAATGGAAATGCGTCAATGTCCCTTTGAAGGTATCCGCCAGGGTAAGTGGATGAATGTTTCCGCGCTGACACAAATTACCAACTACTATAAACCTGTACTGGCAGAAATGGCCGCCTTCAGACGCCAGGCTAAAAATACCGATCCTACATGGGATGATATCCTGGCCAGCGTGGTTGATCTGCTAGCTGGCCCCGCTATATACCTGTTACAAAAACGCAACTCGAAGGACAAAGTTCCTGCACAGGTTGCCGTAGGACATAAGCTAGCAGCAGGTATGTTTGGTGTGCTGCGAGAAGTACATCAACGGGTAGCATTGGGCAACACTATCCCTCTCAGTGTTGACAGTTTCCTTGAGCTTGTTGATGAAACGGATGCCCTGGTCGGTGCTGCCATGGAGGCCTGCGCAGGTTCCCCCGCGATGATACGTAAAGCCAGTGTTGCCTTAATCGAGGGCCATGCTGACGACCAGGTTGAAATCGATCCTTTGCGACTTGATATTGCACACGACCTGGCCCTGCAAATACAGCTCGGTATTTTCTGGAAATTGTACGACCAGCAACACCTGTGGTCATTGCTCAGGGGTGAGTTTAAAGAACAGCTGGTTCCATGCAATCAATTTCTGCAAAGCAAAATTGAGAATGCAGCAAAGGACCTAGATAGTTATGCCCCGCCAAAACCTGATAGTAGCAGGTTGCCTGCAATTCTGGATCCCACCTTACGTCTACAGCTCATTGCTGCACTGGATGTGGATAGCGATCCACAACAGCTAAAGGAAGATTTGCATACAGCCACCAATTTACTTAACGAACCCGGCAGTGTTATTGGCTATAATGGTGATACCAGTTCACTCGCACTGAGTGTTGCGAACTATCTTAATACCTATCGCTTATTTAAAACTGAACTTTCAAGACTGGAACAACAACTGCGTGGTCATCTTGGTTTTGCTTCAGAAATACCCGTTCAGCTGGGAGGGGTAGTTTTTCCAATACCCCAGGCGCTGCCCTGGTATGAACTTATCCTGGGAAGGCGCCTCGGTGAAGATGGCCATCTTACAGGTAAGAACACCAAGATTGCCAAAAAGTAATAACGTATTTAATTAGCGTTTAAAAAAATTAAGGATAACCGTGATTAAAATACTAATGATGATCATCGATGTAACAGGAATATAAATATTGCCCTGTTCCAGTTTCACATGAATATCACCGGGCAATTTACCAAACCAGTTTAAAGTCCAGGGCAGGTAATACATAAGTACACCAAGTATAATAAAAAATAAGCCGATGATAATTAACCACTTTGCCACGGCATATGACCTCGTATTTGGATTAAGCGTTTAATGTCATTAGTGTTTAGGACGATTGACCTGATTCTTTTCCTGCCGAAAAATATACTATTATTATAAAAATAATATTTAAAGAGTAAATAATGTACCACGGTGAAAAACTAAATAGCATTACTCACATGATCGGCGCTGTCGTCGCACTGGCCGGCCTGGTTGTGCTCGTGGTTGCCGCATCGTTGAAAGGTGATGTCTGGCGGATAGTGAGTTTTAGCATCTACGGTACAAGCCTTTTCCTGTTATATCTTTTTTCAACGCTCTACCACAGCACGAAAGGCCCGTTAAAAGCCCTGTATAAAAAACTGGACCATATTGGTATCTATTTATTAATTGCAGGTAGCTATACACCTTTTGTACTGGTTAGTCTCAGTGGCGCATGGGGCTGGTCGTTATTTGGTGTGATCTGGGGACTGGCTTTAATCGGAACATTACTTGATATTTTTTCTTCAGATAAGCGGCGCGTCATTCAACTTATCATTT
>JAOUOK010000203.1 GCA_029880425.1 Gammaproteobacteria bacterium | reverse complement strand
AACAAATCCCCTCCCCCTAACCCCCCTCCCAGTGGGAGGGGGAAATAAACGTAAAGCATTCTATTGAATTTTAAAGAGTAACAACATGCATAGTAAAACCATTGCCGAACTCGCTGCAGGGTTAAAAAAAGGCGATTTTTCCAGTGAAGAACTCACCACCAGTTTCCTGCAACGCATTAAACAATTTGACCCTGAGTTAAACAGTTTTATCACCGTAAGTGAAGAACATGCCATGAGCCAGGCAAAAGCAGCGGATGCTGTTATCGCAAAAGGTGCTGCGACAGCATTAACGGGCATACCACTGGCACAAAAAGATATTTTCTGTACTAACGGCATTAAAACGACCTGTGGTTCAAAAATGCTGGATAACTTTATCGCGCCGTATGATTCAACCGTGATCCATAACTTCAACCAGGCAGGTAGCGTCATGCTGGGTAAAACCAACATGGACGAATTTGCCATGGGCTCATCAAATGAAACCAGTTATTACGGCGGGGTAAAAAATCCCTGGGATACTTTAACCGTACCCGGTGGCTCATCAGGTGGTTCGGCAGCGGCGGTTGCCGCGCGTTTAGTCCCGGCTTCAACCGGTACCGATACCGGTGGTTCAATTCGTCAACCGGCAGCACTTTGTGGTATCACCGGTTTGAAACCGACTTATGGCCGGGTTTCGCGTTACGGCATGATCGCGTTTGCTTCAAGCCTTGACCAGGCGGGTACCTTTACCCAAACCGCTGAAGACTCTGCCTTGATGCTAAATGTCATGGCGGGATTTGATGAAAAAGACTCCACCAGTATCGAAAAGGAAGTTCCTGATTACACGGCGAACTTAAACCAGGATCTAAAAGGTTTAAAAATTGGTTTACCCAAAGAATATTTCGGTGAAGGCTTAAATGCTGATGTCGCTAAAGTTGTAGAAGCTGCGATTGAAGAATACAAAAAAATGGGTGCGGAGATTGTTGAAATCAGTTTACCGAACTCGCACTTATCGGTTCCTGCATATTACGTTATCGCACCGGCGGAATGCTCATCTAACCTTTCACGTTTTGACGGTGTGCGTTTTGGCTACCGTTGTGATGATCCGAAAGATTTAGAGGACCTGTATAAGCGTAGCCGTGGTGAAGGGTTTGGTGAAGAAGTTAAGCGCCGTATTATGATCGGTGCTTATGCTTTATCGGCCGGTTACTACGATGCCTATTATTTAAAAGCACAAAAGATTCGTCATTTAATCAGTGATGATTTTAAACAGGCATTTGAAAAAGTGGATGTCATTATGGGGCCGACTTCACCCGAGGTGGCCTTTCAAGCCGGTGAAAAATCAGGTGACCCTGTTTCAATGTATTTATCCGATATTTATACCATTGCAACTAACCTCGCAGGTTTACCGGGTATGTCAGTGCCCTGTGGTTTCTCAAACAACTTGCCAGTTGGTTTACAAATTATTGGTAATTATTTTGATGAATCGCGTTTACTCAATGTTGCGCATCAATATCAACAAACAACTGATTGGCATAAGAAAGTGCCAGAAACATATAAATGAAAAAAATTTAACCACGGCGAACACGGGGTACACCGGGATAAATTATTTCCCCCGTGTTCCCCGTGACCCCAGTGGTAAAAAATATAGTTAAGGTAAAAGATATGGAATGGGAAACAGTGATTGGTCTTGAGATTCACACGCAACTTGCGACCAAAAGTAAAATTTTCTCTGGGGCAGCAACCGCTTACGGTGCGGAGCCAAATACCCAGGCTTGTGCCGTTGATCTTGGTTTGCCTGGTGTGTTGCCTGTAGTGAATAAAGAAGTCATGCGCATGGCAGTAAAGTTTGGCCTCGCATTAGGTGCTGAAATTGGAATGATTTCGGTGTTTGATCGAAAAAATTATTTTTACCCTGATCTACCTAAAGGCTACCAGACAACGCAAATGGATTATCCGATTGTTGGTAAAGGTTCATTAACCATCGAGCTTGAAGACGGCACAACAAAAGAAATTGGTGTGACCCGTGCGCACTTAGAAGAAGACGCAGGTAAATCGTTACACGAAGATTTTCATGGTATGACCGGGATTGATTTAAACCGTGCCGGTACACCTTTAATTGAAATTGTATCCGAACCGGATATGTCTTCGGCAAAAGAAGCCGTGGCATACATGCGTAAGATGCATTCATTAGTGCGTTATATCGGTATCAGTGATGGCAATATGCAGGAAGGTTCTTTCCGTTGTGATGCCAATGTCTCTGTTCGTCCAAAAGGACAAAAAGAGTTTGGTACCCGTACCGAGTTAAAAAACATTAACTCTTTCCGTTTTGTTGAACGCGCCATTAATATCGAAATTGAACGCCAGATTGATTTAATTGAAGCTGGTGGAACCGTGGTTCAGGAAACGCGTTTATATGATGCCGACAAGGATGAAACACGTTCAATGCGCTCAAAAGAAGAAGCGAATGATTACCGTTACTTCCCATGCCCGGATTTATTACCTGTGAAAATCAGCCAGGAATTTGTTGATGATATCCGGTCTACTCTTCCTGAATTACCAGATGCGAAAAAAGCACGTTTCATAGAAAGCTTTGCTTTAAAAACCGAAGATGCGGCGACATTGACTTCATCACGCGAAACAGCGGAGTACTTTGAGGTGGTGGCGAATAAATGTGGTGATGCCAAGTTAGCGGCTAACTGGGTGATGGGTGAGTTATCAGGTTATTTAAATAAAGAAGATACGGCTATTGAATCAAGCCCGGTTACGGCTGAAATGTTGGCGCTATTAGTTACGCGAATTAAAGACAACACTATCTCCGGAAAAATTGCCAAGCAGGTATTCGAAGCTTTATGGAATGGCGAAGGTAAAGATGCCGATGCCATTATTGAAAGCAAGGGTTTAAAACAAATTACCGATACCGGTGCGATTGAAGCCATTGTTGACGAAGTACTGGCTGCCAATCCTGACCAGGTTGAACAGTTTAAAGCCGGTAAAGAAAAAGTTATGGGCTTCTTCGTTGGTCAATGTATGAAAGCCTCGAAAGGCAAAGCCAACCCGGGTCAATTGAACCAATTGATACGCGACAAGCTTAAATAATAATTTTTTAACCATAGAGAAGGCAGAGTCACACAGAGAAAATCTAAGTTTATTAAACTCTGTGGACCTCAGTGTCCTCTGTGGTTTAGAGTTTTTAATTATGAAAGATACCTTACAACGATTTTTATTTGAGAATCTTGCCGTGCGTGGTGAGATTGTTCACCTCGATGCTACCTGGCAGGCGGTGCTCGAACGTCATCAATATCCTCAACCGGTACAAAAAGTTTTAGGCGAGTTAATGGCCGCGGTCAGCCTGTTGACTGCGACATTAAAATTTAAAGGTCAGTTGATTGCACAAATCCAGGGTGATGGACCTGTAAGTTTGCTGGTAGTCGAAGGGACCAGTGATAAAACGCTACGTGCCATGGCCAACTGTAAAGATGAAAAGTTTAAAGATGAGAGTTTACATGGCTTGTTTGGTGATGCACGTTTAGTCATTACCCTTGAACCTGTAAAAGGTGAACGTTACCAGGGTATTGTTTCATTGAGCGGTGATAATATTGCGGCTGCATTAACAGATTACCTGTTACGTTCCGAGCAGTTAGATACCGATCTCTGGCTGGTCTCTGATTCAACACAAGCTGCCGGTTTATTAATTCAGAAGCTCCCGGATACTGAAAAAGTAAAATCAGGTTCGAATATTCTCTCTTCAGGCTCAAGTGAAAAAAATGCTGATCTTGACGGCTGGAATCGAATTCAACAACTTTCCTCAACGATTAAAGACGAAGAATTACTGCAGCTCAGCGCAGAAGAAATTATTCATCGTTTATACCATGAAGAAGATATTCGTCTCTTTGAACCCGAGTTAATTTCATTTCGTTGTAGTTGTTCGCATGAACGTGTCGCCAACATGTTACGTTCCCTTGGTGCCAATGAAGTTCATAATATCATCGAAGAGCAAAAAACAATTGATGTAGCATGCGAGTTCTGTAACCACAATTACAGTTTTGATGCCGTTGACGTAGAGCAAATATTTGCCGCCAGCCCGCATCACTCGGCTCCAAAAACTGAGCAGTAAAGATTATTGTTACATGGTTTTAATTCATTAGCTGAAAAAATGGAATAAAGTAACCGTAATAAAGATAACGGGGTCTTTTTATATGAGCGTATAGATATAAAAATTCATGCAACAAAAAAGTAGTAGTGACGGTTAAAACAGTTTCTTAATTTAATTGCAGGTTGGGCACTGCGGATCTTTTTTGAGTTTTAGTGTTCTTATCTCCATATGCAATGCATCTAGTATCAGTAATTTTCCATCCAGGCATTCTCCTATATCCAGCAAAACTTTAATTGTCTCGGCGGCCTGGATAGAGCCAATAATTCCTACTACCGGGGATAAAACTCCG
>JAOUOK010000202.1 GCA_029880425.1 Gammaproteobacteria bacterium | reverse complement strand
TAGGCGGTAACGCTCATTAACCCGGTAATGGGTAATGGCCGGCTTGCCATTGGGATTAACTGCCATGCGTTTGCGGTTAACCGGGTGACGACCAATCGGCTGTTCAATCGTTCCACCCGCTGTCATGACACCTTGCACGATAGCATCATATTCACGTAAAAATGAACGCGCCTGGAGTTGCTCAACCAGTGATTTCTGAGACTGTAAAGTCCGGGCGACAACCAGCAAACCACTGGTATCTTTATCCAGCCGGTGCACAATCCCTGCCCGGGGAATCGCTTCAAGCTCAGGAGCGTAGAACAACAATGCATTAAGCATGGTAGCGCTGTAATTTCCCGCTGCTGGATGCACCACCATACCCGCAGGTTTATTAATCACGATTAGCTGTTCATCTTCAAAAATAATATTTAACGGGATGTTTTCGGCTTCCCAATGATTTTCAGAGCTCAGTACGACCTGAAGTTCAACCTGTTCACCCCCTAAAACCTTATCTTTGGCGCGCCAGACCTGGCCATCAAGCAAAATTTGTCCTTCTTTTAGCCAGCTTTGTAAACGAGAACGGGAATAATCCGGGAATAACCGGGCTAAAGCATGATCCACTCTTTCCCCCGCCCATTCATCAGGTATGCTCGCCTCAAAAATTTCACTTTCAGCCATTAATTCATCTCACCAGGTGTTTTCACTCGTTTCTCTCATTCAGTTTCAGATTATTTTCAAGTCGTGAGTCTAGCCTGTAACCCTGACTGAAATCTAAGGTATACTACGAAATTACTGTATAACAATTATTATTTATTAAAACCAATAGGTTAACACGCATGCGTTTTTCCAGTTTATTAAATTTATCAGCTCTCTTTTTTGCCGCATTTTTAACCGGCTGCGCATCATCAGGGCCAGGCGATCCGGATGATGAAACATACGGTATGCCTGTCGCTGAACTCTACCAGGAAGCAAAACGCCTATTAACCAGTGAAAACTACAAACAGGCAATTGAATACTATGAAAAGCTTGAATCGCGTTTCCCTTACGGAACTTACGCTGAACGCGCCCGTATTGAAATGGCCTATGCACACTATAAAAGCGATGAACCAGAAACGGCGATTATTGCAGCAGATCGCTTTATAAAATTACACCCTAACCATGCCAACGTGGATTATGCCTATTACTTACGCGGCCTTGCGAGTTTTGATAACTCGGTTTCATTTTTAGACCGGGTATTTGATCAGGAACCTTCAGAACGGGATTCAAAATCCATTCGCAGGGCATTTAACTATTTCTCAGAACTGGTGCAACGATTTCCTAAAAGCCGTTACCTGCCGGACTCCATCAACCGTATGAAAGAGCTGCGTGAAAACCTGGCCCGTTATGAAATTCATGTGGCGAATTACTATCAACATCGTGGGGCGTATTTAGCAGCAGTTAACCGTGCAAAATATGTCGTGGAAAATTACCAGGGCTCTCGTTCCATTCCTGATGCACTTGCCCTGATGATAACCTCTTACAGGAAGTTAGGGATGTATGATCTGGCAACAGATGCGTTTCGTATCCTGGAACTCAACCATCCAAAACATGAAAAAACCCGCGAGCTTAAATTATCGACATCTAAACCAACTCAGAAAATATAAAAAACCGCTGGATGTCATCAACAAAACCAGCGGTTATTTTTTAAAACAGAACGTGTTATCTAAATCGCAGCGTCGCCTTCTTCGCCTGTTCTGATTCGAACAACACGGGCAACATCACTGACAAAAATTTTACCATCACCAATTTTACCGGTGCGTGCTGCATTGGTTATTGCCTCGATAGACTGATCAACCTGTTCATCAGAAATAACAATTTCAACTTTCACCTTGGGTAAAAAGTCGATCACATATTCTGCACCACGATAGAGTTCAGTATGGCCTTTTTGGCGTCCAAAGCCTTTAACCTCGGATGCGGTCATGCCATTTACACCAATATCGGACAAGGCTTCACGGACATCATCTAGTTTAAAAGGTTTGATAATTGCTTCTATTTTTTTCATTTTATTCCTCAGCAATAAATCCTGCAGGTAGGCTTATATTAATACGCTAACTTTAACAGGAAAAAGTCAGTGACTGTAGCACTGGATAAAGGTTTTACCTTATTTTCGACTTCGACCGTATCCAGAGGTAATAGGATAACGTCGATCCCGGCCAAATGCCCGTCTTGTTATCCGCACACCGGGAGCAGCCTGGCGGCGTTTATACTCATTGATATCCACCAGTCGTAATACACGGCGTACTGTTTCACGCTCAAAGCCCTCAGCAACAATGTCTTCCAAACCCCGATCCTGCTCAACATACATTTCCAGGATCTCATCCAGCACTTCATACTCCGGCAAAGAATCAGTGTCTTTTTGATCCGGCGCCAATTCCGCAGAAGGTGGACGATCAATGACCCGTTGCGGGATATTTGCCGAAATACTATTGCGGTATTCTGCCAGGCGAAAAACCAGTGTTTTTTTCACATCCTTGAGAACATCATAACCCCCGGCCATATCACCATATAAAGTAGCATAGCCCACCGCCATTTCACTCTTATTCCCCGTGGTGAGCACCATTTTGCCTTTTTTGTTTGAAATAGCCATCAGGATTAAACCACGGCAGCGAGCCTGCATATTTTCTTCCGTAGTGTCTACCCCGGTACCCGCAAACTCATCTTCTAATAATCCAAGAAAAGCATTAAAGGGGTTTTCAATGGGAATGACATTAAAGTTAATGCCTAATAATTCAGCTTGTTCCGTGGCATCCTCAACGCTCATATCCAGGGTATAACGTGAAGGCATCATCACCGCTTCCACCTTATCTGCTCCCAGGGCATCAACCGCAATACTGAGTGTTAAAGCTGAATCAATTCCACCCGACAAGCCGATAACAACACCAGGAAAACCATTTTTAGTCACATAGTCACGTACCCCGGTGACCAGGGCCTGGTAAACACTGGCTTCTTCAGATAAAGCTGGCGTAATAGCAGGTGAAAGCGGTTTTAAGCTCTGCATATCAAAATCAACCACTTCCAGTGTCTCTTCAAAAGCGGCAAAGCGATGAGTGAGATTTTTTTCTGCATCAATAACAAATGATTGACCATCAAATACCAGTTCGTCCTGCCCGCCCACCATATTGGCATAAACAATGGGAACATTTACTTCGCTTACGCGTCGACAAATCAACTCTTCACGCTCACTCGTTTTCTGTGAATGGAAAGGAGAGGCATTTAAATTCAGAATAAGTTCAGCACCGGCATCAACTGTATTTTTTACTGGTTCTGGATACCAAATGTCTTCACATATACAGATCCCCAGGGTTTTATTTTTAAATGAGAAGACACTACTTTCATTTGCTGAAATAAAATAACGTTTTTCATCAAAGACACTGTAATTGGGTAAATAGTTTTTCCTGGCAACCGTTTTTATCACACCATTTTCAAGCACGGCTACCGCGTTATAAACACCGTTATCTGTTTTTTCCGGGTAGCCCACCAACACAGTAATACCGCGTATTTCTTTTAATAATTTCTTTAATGCCTGCTCAATATGTTCATACATCCCTGGACGAAGCAGTAAGTCTTCAGGGGGGTAACCCGTTAAGGCTAATTCCGGAAAAATAATAATATCTGCATTTTTTTCATTACGGGCACGTAAACTCCAGTCGACGATACGTTCAGCATTACCGTCTATATCACCGACTAATAAATTAACCTGGGCAATGGCGATACGTAATACCGGGACAGGTTCAGATGTTTTATTCTGTAAATTCAATGTCTTCAACTGAGTAATAAACCAAAGCGAAATATAAGCTACAACGGGTAACGGAACAACTTTTAGAGAAAAACGGGCTGTTTTATACCCTGTAAAAAACTTTATCGGGCTTTTTTGCTGAAAATTATCGCCAGCAACAAAATCAATGGTTACTATTAAGGAACTGAAAACTATATTAAAGATAAAATTGTCATGGGTCTTATTCGCTTTATTATTATTGCCTTAATTATTTATTTGCTTATCCTGATTTTTAAACGCTGGGCTGCGAATAAAAATCCACCCTCATCAGGGTCACAAGAAAATTCAACCGTCATGGTGCAATGTAAAACTTGCAAATTACACGTTCCTGAAACTGAAGCATTAAAAAAGAACGACGAATATTACTGCAGCCAGGAACATCTTGAAGGAAAACAAGATTAAATAAATGTTTGATCAGTATTCTAAACGGCCTGGATTTAATCCTATCTTTCTCGATGACGCGGCGTATACATGGGGACCGCTAAATTTTCTAAACGTGTATCGCCTGCTCATTTCAGGCTTATTTGTCACCTTCTATTTTAGCGGTAGTCCATTCCCACAACTTGCATCTCATAATCCAAATTTATTTTATGGTGCCAGCGGAAGTTATCTTATTGCCGGGTTAATTTTTAGCTTGATG
>JAOUOK010000201.1 GCA_029880425.1 Gammaproteobacteria bacterium | reverse complement strand
TAAATATATATAAATAAAAACGGGCAAAAAATATTTTTGCCCCGTTTAATTATTAAGTTTTATTATTAAAATACGATGTTTAGCATTGTTAATGACACTACCAGGAAGAGTACTGTCATTATGCCACCTGCTTTTAAGAAGTCAGGTACACGGTAACCACCTGGCCCCATGATAAGAGCATTAACCTGGTGGGTTGGAATCAGGAATGAGTTTGAAGTTGCAATAGCAACAGTTAAGGCAAACACGGCAGGATCAGCACCTGCACCAATTGCGATATTCACAGCAAGTGGAACCAGTAATACTGTTGCACCGACATTCGACATCACCAATGTAAAGAACGTTGCAAGTACTGCGATTACTGCTTGTAAAACCCATGTAGGTACATCGCCCATGAGCCTTAATGTGGCATCGGCAATCCATGCTGCAGTACCCGAGCTTTCAACAGCAAAACCGAGTGGGATTAAACTGGCAAGTAAGAATACCGTTTTCCAGCTCACAGCTTCATAGGCTTCATCCATGCTAAGTACACCACTCAATACCATGCCCATGGCACCTACAAGTAATGAGATAGATAAGCGTAAGTCTGAGAATAAAACCAGGCTTAAGGCAACAGCAAAGAAGAATATGGCAAAACCGAGTTTATGAGGACGCGTTTCTTCATGTGGATACTCAGTTGTAACTACAACGAAGTTTTTATGATCTTTTTCTAAGTGTGCTAAGGCATCCCACATGATGTGACCGACTAATGTGTCACCCGCTTGTAAAGGTAAATCACGTACACCATCACCTTCTCGGATAGTTTCACCACCACGGTGAATGGCTAAAATAGCCAGGCCGTATGTTTTACGCATCCATACTTCAACTGAAGTCTTTCCAATTAAAGAAGAGCTTGGAGGAATAACAACTTCTGCAATACCACCTTTATTTGCTACAAGAAGATCTGAGAAGATAGTCAGGTCTTTGCTGGCCTTAATATCGGTAGACTCTGTTAAGTTTTCGATAGCACGATCAGCGGCAATAATACCAAGTACTTGTCCTTCTTCTATAACCGTATCACGATGTGGCCAGACAGGCTCACCACGTTGGCCGGTACAAACAGCAACAACACGAACTTTATGTTCACGTTCAATTTCAAGAACGTTTTTATTAATCAGGCTGTTTCCTGTCTCTGCTTTAATTTCGTAAACACCATAGTTAGCACCGTAGGTTTCCTTTATGTAATCTACTGTGCTGGTACCCTCTGCACCTTCAGATTTATTTTTAGGTAAAACAAATCGACCGGCAATAACAAAATATAAAATACCAGTAGCAATCAAAGCTAAACCGATCGGTGTTACATCAAAAATATTAAAGGTTTCCATTGGTGTAACGTCTTTAGGTAATGCGGAATTAGACGTCAGGATTAAGTCGTTCAACAAAATGAGCGGGCTTGAACCAACCATGGTGACGGTACCACCAAGAATGGCAGTGAATCCCATAGGCATGAGTAAACGTGACATAGGTAAACCAGTACGTGCAGATATACGACTCACTACCGGAAGGAACAGGGCAGCTGCCCCCACGTTTTGCATAAAGCTGGAAATAAAACCGACTGTACCCGAAACGATTGGAATAATACGTGATTCAGTACTGCCACCAACTTTCAGGATAAAACCAGCAACTTTAGTCATTAAGCCTGTTTTATCTAAACCCGCCCCGATAATCATAACGGCAACAATAGACATTACCGCGTTACCTGCAAAACCGTTAAACAGATTTTTGGGTTCAACCAGTGGTGCACTTAAGCCCATGTAACTGGCAAATAGCCCGGTTAACCCCAGTACCACCATGACAGTGACTGCTGCAACATCCACTTCAACAATTTCGAATGCGAAAAGAAATATCGTTAATAATAGAATAGCTGAGACCCATGCCACTTCAATAGAAGGAACAATGCTACTGAGATACAAGCCGAGTAGAATAAAAACAATTGCGGCGATAACATTCTTCATATTTAATTTTTCAATAGCACTAGCCAAGAGCCTTCTCCTGTATGAGATATTTTGATAAATACTTAATTAAGATAGCCGCGAGAATGAACTGCGACTGTATCAATGAGGATAGATAAGTCGAGGTAATGCGGTTATTAGCCATTCATTATATACTGAAATACAAATTATCGAAAGATCTTGGTATGATGAGTTTTTGTATATTTAGTTAATTTTAGGAGATAGGGATGAATTTTAAGCAGTTTTTTCCATTTTTAGCTTGGGCAGGCGAACTGAAGGATAAAAATGTTCTTCGTGCGGATATCCTGGCTGGTATAACTGTTGCACTTGTTCTTATTCCTCAATCAATGGCTTATGCTCAATTAGCCGGATTGCCAGCTTATTTTGGGCTCTACATTTCCTTTATGCCGGTGATGATTGCGGCACTTTGGGGCTCATCTCGTCAACTTGCCACCGGTCCTGTTGCGGTTGTTTCCATTATGACTGCAACTGCACTTGCTCCTGTTGCAACCAGTCCTGAACACTATATTGCCCTGGCTATGTTTTTGGCTTTATTAGTTGGTTTATTTCAGTTGTTCCTTGGTGTCTTTCGTCTTGGACTCGTAGTTAACTTCTTATCTCATCCCGTCATCGTTGGTTTTACTAATGCCGCAGCCATGGTGATTGGTTTATCACAGTTATCTAAAATATTTGGTGTCAGTATGCCGGGCAGTGCCAGTGATCATTTCATGGGGCGTATCTGGGGTGTTTTTGAGCAGATAGGTGATACGCATATTCTGACATTGTTCATGGGCTTAGGTGCTTTTGCCATTATGATGGGTTTAAAACGTTATGCACCTAAATTACCGGGCGTATTAATTGCTGTTTCAAGTGCAATTATTATTAGCTGGTTGATTAATTTTGAAGAGAAGGGAGGTACGGTCGTTGGTAAGATTCCTGAAGGTTTACCAAATTTAGAAGTTCCCCTTTTTAGTGCAGATTTGGTTATTACCTTATTACCCAGTGCAATCGTAATTGCACTGGTTGGCTTTATGGAAGCCATTTCTATTGCTAAAGCCATGGCAGCAAATACAAAAGATCATATAGATCCTAACCAGGAACTTATTGGCCAGGGCCTGGGTAATATTGCAGGTAGTTTCACCCAGGCTTATCCTGCTAGTGGTTCTTTCTCACGTTCAGCGGTTAATTTAAATGCGGGTGCGCTTACAGGGTTCTCATCCGTTGTAACCGCATTAATTGTTGTTATTACACTATTGTTCTTAACTCCATTACTTTATCACCTACCAAAAGCCGTATTAGCAGCTGTAATTATGATGGCGGTCTTTGGTCTCATTAATTTTAAAGCGGTAAAACATGCATGGCGTGCCAATAAACATGATGGTATTGCATCTATTGTGACATTTATTGCGACATTAGGTTTTGCTCCTCACCTTGATCAAGGTATTTTACTTGGTGCAGGGCTTGCGATCGGTTTGTATTTATATCGTACTATGAGTCCTCGTATTGCATTTCTTGGACGTTTTGAAGATGGTACCTTGCGTGATATTAGTGTGCATACTGAATTACCTGTTGATGAAAAAGTTGTGGCAGTCCGTTTTGATGGTTCGCTTTACTTTGCCAATGTTTCATATTTTGAAGAAGCAATACTTGCTGCAGCTGCTGCTCATAAAGAAGCCAAGTTTATCTTAGTTGTAGGTGATGGTATTAATGAGCTTGATGCATCCGGTGAAGAAGTTTTACATCACTTAGTACAGCGTTTACATGATAATGGTGTCACGTTAGTGTTTAGTGGACTGAAACGCCAGATTCTTAAAATCATGATTAAAACTAAGCTGATTAAACATATCGGCAAACAAAACATACATGCAACAGCCGACCAGGCACTTGAAGCTATCTATCAGCAACTTGATGCTGCGGCTGATGGGGAAGTTTATTGTCCATTACGCCCTGGCTTTAAAATGGAAAATTATCAACGCATCGAGAAATAAGAAAAGTTAGTTTTCCGATAATCTAAATAAAAAAGCCGCAGATTAAACTGCGGCTTTTTATTTAAGCTAATAAAAATATTCCAGGTAATATAAGAAAACTTAACCTTCAATTTACGGCAACGATTTTATCCTGCATCAAAAGTCTAATTTCCTCTTACATGCTGCAACCAGTTCTCAGATGCGCTCTGTGTGATATCCAGAATAAATGACGGGTACAAACCGGTAATTAAAAGCAACGTTGATAATATTAAAACAAGCCCAAGTTCGCGTGGTAATAAATCAACTGACGTTGCAACCGCCTTATGCTGCACCGGACCAAGAAAGGCACGGCGATAGTGAGTTAAAAAATATACGGCAATCAGAATAATGCCCAGTAATGCAGCAATGCCTGCACCGGTGTGTGTTTCGATGGCACTTATTAATAGTAATAACTCAGCTACGAAACTATTGGTACCAGGTACCCCCATATTGGCCAGCAAAAACAGAAAA
>JAOUOK010000200.1 GCA_029880425.1 Gammaproteobacteria bacterium | reverse complement strand
TCATTGTTTACCTCGTCTATACGTCTATACGTCTATACGTCTATACGTCTATACGTCAGGAAATAGCTTTGCGCTGCCAACCGTAAATATCATTAAAATATATCGGTGTGCCGGCTCGAATAATTTAGTAAACAAATGTGAAAAATAATCAGGGCAGTATCAACCAAACATTTCAACCCTTAATGCCATTATCTTTGTATGTGTATTTGTAAAATCATTTTTTCACGTCAAAGGATAAGAGAAAAGTTGCACTGCTTTAAAAGGATGGGGATAAGCGGGATAACAAGTTAGCCAAGCCAGCATAAATGACTTGCTACGGTTTTTAATTTTTTATTGATTTTAAAATAACAAATTTCTTATTGCTGGCTATCATCTCGCAGTTAGAAAATATTTTTTTTAGTGTTATATGGTAACCAAGATGACGGTTACCAATAACCCATAGTTCACCGCTATTTTTCAATATTTTTTTAGATTGCTTAAACATTTTCCAGGCAACAGCATCACCAACCGCGTTGTTTTGATGAAAAGGTGGATTATTTAAGACCAGGTCGACACTCTCATTCTCAAAACCCGTTAAACAATCATTAACTATAAACTGTGCTTTTCGTTGAGCAGTAAAAGCATTTACAAAATTTTCTTGTGCTGACTGAATCGCCATATACGATTCATCGGTGAAAATGATTTCAGCATCAGGATTTTTTTCTGCCGCAATCAAACCGACAATGCCATTACCGCAGCCGAGGTCAATGATTTTTTTATAGCATTCTGATTTTGGCAGGTGCTGGATAAATAAACGCGTACCAATATCTAAACTTTCACGTGAGAAAACATTGGCATGATTAATGATTTTATAATCAGTCCCTTCAAGCAGGTATGACCTGGGATAAGGACTCTTAATTTCCGGGATATTTTTATCCACTTTTGCAAAAATCAAGCGGGCCTTTTTCTTCGCCAGTGATGTTTTTGTTGTACCGATATATTTTTCAAACAACTTGAGAGTTGATGTATGAATAGATTTAACCATCGCGGCTGCAATGACGGTAGTAGTATCGAGTAAAAAAGGTTTAATCCGCACCAGCTGATCTTCTAAATGGGCATGACTTTTTGGCAGCTTAATTAATACAAGATCATAGTCATCTTGCGGGGTTTCAATGCTGTTTTTAAAAGTAACCGTGGAGTTATTTAAGTTGTTATCAGGCAGGTTTTGCTTAACACCCTGTTGCGAAAGCCAGGAATCAGTCCAGTGAGTTATAATGTGAGTTGACAGGGCAGTGGTTAAGGCGCCAAAGCCATCATTGACGATCAGGACATTTAAACCCTGCCGGTCAAAATTTAATTGATCAAGATAATTTAACAGGTACTCATCTGCCGCATCCCAGGCGCGTAATAATTCATTCTTTCGTTTCGGGTAACGAGAAAGTTTAAATTCACCTTGTGGTACAACAAGCAATTCCATAAGACGTATTGTAGGGGAATTTTCAAACGAAAGGAAAATTACTTAATACGTTTCACTCCAGGTAATGGTATTTTCAAGTTGCTCTATCTTGAATTGTTGTTCTGAAATAATATCTTTGACAACATCGCCAATACTGATTATCCCGACTAACTTTTCATTATCCAGTACCGGTAAATGCCGGATATGGTGTTCTGACATCACAGCCATACATTCTTCAATTTTTTGATCCGGAAAAGTATGAAAAACACGCGTGGTCATAATTTCCCTTACCCGGGTTTGTTTTGACGAGCGATCTTTAAGAATCACTTTCCTGGCATAGTCACGCTCAGAGATAATTCCGACCAGCTTCCCCCCTGCTGTTACCGGTAAAGCGCCAACCGAGTGATCGTTCATTTGTTTTATGGCTTCATAGACAGTATCGTCAGGGGCAATAGTCCAGATATCCCGAGCCTTATTCCTAATCAGCTTTTCAATTGTCGACATAATATTTCCTTAATATTCAATCAGCGCATCTATAAATGGCAAACTGTTATCAGTATAGTAGAATTATTTTAATAATGAATATCATAAACACATGATAAAAGGTTTATTCGCCTAAACTACAGGGGACTTGGTATATGTATTATGGAAACTGCCTTTGCGGGACAATTAAATTCACAATAACTGGTAAGATCAACGACATTGTATATTGCCATTGCTCCCAATGCAGAAAAGCCCAGGGCAGTGCATTTGCAACTAATGCAAATGTAAAAAAAGAAAGCTTTACTTTTATTTCAGGTGAAAATAATTTGACCGCCTATAAATATTCTGCACAACAAACGAAATATTTTTGTAAAACCTGCGGTTCACCCATTATGAGCAAAAATATAAATCATCCTGAGAATATACGCATTCGACTGGGTACTATCGAAACAGATATTCAAGAACGCCCGGCAGCACATATTTACACCGCATCAAAAGCAAACTGGGAGACAATTAATGATTCATTGCCAAAATATGATGAATATAAAGAAAACTGCTAAATCATTCCTCTAACCAGTGCTCCAGGCATTCATTCAGCACTTCGAACTTAATGGGTTTGCTGACATAATCATCCATCCCTGCGGCAATACATTCTTCCTTGTCACCTTCCATTACATTAGCAGTCATGGCAATTATATTTATATGCTTGCCATTAGTTTCATTCTTTCTTATTTCAGCTGTTGCTTCATAACCATCCATAACCGGCATATGGCAATCCATAAAAATCAAATCATAGGGAGTTTTATTTAATTTTATTAATGCTTCATTTCCATTATTTGCAATCGTAATATCAATTCCAAATTTAGATAAAACACCTGATATCACCTTTTGATTTATTTTATTATCTTCAACAACAAGTATTTTCTTTCCGGTATATTTTTTAACCTTTACATTTTCTGGATCATCTTTTATATCGATACTTTCTTTATTTTTCCTGGAGTAACTTAATGATGAAATAGTATTAAACAAAATAGAACTTCTGACCGGTTTCATTAAAAATGTTTCAATAATTTTTTCTTCTATAGCTTCAGTAACAGACAGGTTGCTTGATGATGAAAGCAGTATAATATTTGGGTCTGTAGCGGGGTTATTTTTTATTTTACTCGCCACCTGCAACCCATCCATTACTGGCATCATCATATCCAGGATAATACAGGTATACTCTTTATTACTTTCGATTTTATTGAGTGCGACTTTACCATTTTCAGCCAGCTCATGTTCTATCCCCCACAAGCTTAATTGTTTATGTAAAATTTTTCGGTTAGTCGCATTATCATCTACAATCAATATACGCTCACCATCAAGATTAATATCTTTTTTGTTCCCAAGACTGTCGAGTTCAGAGACATCAGCTCTAATTTCAAACCAAAAAGTACTTCCCTTGTTGATGACAGACTTAACGCCAATTCCTCCACCCATTAATTCAGAAAGCTGTCTTGATACTGTCAATCCCAAACCTGTTCCTCCAAACTTTCGAGTTGTTGAACCATCCTCCTGTGAAAAAGAGCTGAATATTTTTTCCTGTGCCTCTTCTGAAATACCTATCCCGGTATCAGTTATTTCAAAATGTAACATGGTATGTTCGTTTGTTTTATTCTTTACACTTACACTAATGACCACTTCCCCCTGCTGGGTAAACTTAATGGCATTACCTACCAGGTTTGATATTATTTGCCCCAGGCGGGTTGGATCCCCTTTGACCATAACCGGCACATCAAAGTCAACATCCATGGCTAACTCAATGCCTTTTTTAAAAGCACAATGAGATTGTAATAAGACAGTATTTGCAATTGCGTCATGCAGGTCAAAATCAGTTCTTTCAAGCTCAAGTTTTCCTGCTTCAATTTTTGAAAAATCCAGGATATCGTTAAGTATCACGAGCAGTGTTTTAGCAGACGTTTCTGCTGTATCAATATATTCTTTTTGTTCAGCCGATAGCGTTGTTTCGGAAACAAGGTGCAACATACCCATCACACCATTCATTGGCGTACGTATTTCATGGCTCATATTCGCCAGGAACTCAGATTTAATTTCATTTGCCTTAATTGCTTCTTCTTTTACCTTGTATAGTTCTTCTGATGTTTTTTTATGTCGACTAATTTCATCCTTCAAGGGATTTAACGCCATCTTCACAAGGATATTCCACAGGATTAAGCTCATCAAAACAAAGATAACAATAGAAACATAAATTAAATTATTCCTTATATAATCCAGTTTATTTATTGTTTCTGTACGGTCATAAATTAACGTTAATGTGTAATCATCCTGCCCGGGTATTTTAATTGCAATACTTTCCTTAAATGGCAAGACTTCCTTCTTACTAACATTATATTCTGCAATACGGTATTTGTTTGATGATTCAAGTATGATTTCCACAATATCTTCACGCGTACTGCCTAACTGCTGAAAGAAATCTTCAATCTTTGCATAATCACTTTTTATTATTAAAGAGGTAATTAAATGTTTAAAAATTTCCGCCTCTGTTCTTTCGTGCAAGCTTTCTTCATCCAGCACTAATGACCTTTGCTGTGAAATAACCAGGTAATTTATTAG
>JAOUOK010000199.1 GCA_029880425.1 Gammaproteobacteria bacterium | reverse complement strand
TTAAAGATGGTGCCCAGGGCCGGAATCGAACCGGCACGGTGTTGCCACCGAGGGATTTTAAGTCCCTTGCGTCTACCAATTTCGCCACCTGGGCTAACAAGTGGAGGCGAGGATCGGATTCGAACCGACATTAGAGTGATTTGCAATCACTTGCATAGCCTTTCTGCTACCTCGCCAGAGTTTGTTGTTGCAGATTATACGTCTAAAACAACATAAAAAAACCCCGGAATGCCGAGGTTTCTTTATTTAATCTGGAGCGGGAAAGGAGGCTCGAACTCCCGACCCCGACCTTGGCAAGGTCGTGCTCTACCAACTGAGCTATTCCCGCTTTGAAGGCCGGTATTTTATAGATACGAGCCTGACTGTCAAGAGGTTTTGTTGGACTTTTTTTGCCTTATTTTTTTAAGCTGGGCCAGGCTGCAATGAGATAAGTCACCATCGACCAGAGCGTTAATGCAGCCGAAATATAGAGTAATAAATAACCAAACTGAAGCGGTGAGAACCACCCAATAGGGTGTTCATAAAGCATGAAGCCAATCGCCCATAACTGCCCTGCTGTTTTAAATTTCCCGATAATTGATACTTTTACTTTAGTTACATCACCAATGCTCGCCATCCACTCTCTTAAGGCCGAAATGGTGATTTCACGTCCTATTATCACTGCTGCTGGAATTGCAATAAACGCACCGGGATGAGCACTAATAAGCAATACAAGCGCAATACTGACGGACAATTTATCGGCTACCGGATCAAGAAACGCCCCAAATTTTGACTGTTGATTTAGTATCCTGGCTAAATAACCATCAAACCAATCAGTTATGCCGCTTATAAAAAATATCGAGGCGAGCCACACGTGTTGATTTTCAAACTCCGGTAAATAAAAAACGATAACTAATACAGGAATCATCGCGATACGGAATAGAGTCAGGATATTGGGTATATTTAAAGTCATTTATTGTATTCTTTTTTATTTTGCTTCTAATTCTATTTTTCGTTATTCATATGAAAGGTATCATATATTTTTTTTGCGAGTTGCTTACTAATCCCGGGGACGCGTGCAATATCATCAATTCCTGCGCGGGTAACTTCCTGTAATCCACCAAATTGCTTGAGTAACTGTTGACGCCGCTTGGGTCCAAGCCCATCAATCTCTTCCAGAACCGAGGTTTTTCTTTTCCTGGCACGACGATTACGATGCCCACTAATGGCAAAACGATGAGCTTCATCACGAATTTGTTGAGTTAAGTGCAATGCTGGTGAATCAGCAGGGAGTATAATCTTGCGTTTACTGGCCGACAAGTAAAGCGTATCTAAATCAGGATTTCTCCCCTCACCTTTAGTTATCCCAATAAGTAATACATCATTAATTTGCAGCTCTTCCAAAACATCTTCTGCCTGGCTCACCTGCCCTTTCCCACCATCAATAAAAAGGATATCGGGTAGTGTCGCTTCACCTTCTTTTAGGCGCTTATAACGGCGAAATAACGCTTGTTTCATCGCGGCATAGTCGTCACCTGGCGTGATATCTTCAATATTAAAGCGTCGGTAATCGGCTTTCAGTGGCCCCTTCTCATCAAAGACAACACATGATGCCACGGTTGCTTCCCCCATGGTATGACTAATATCAAAACACTCGAGGCGAGTTGGTATTTCTTCCAGCTCTAAGGCATTTTGCAGTGCTTCATAACGTTGTAAGACTGTAGCATGACTGTTTAACCTGATCTGTAAAGCCTGGTTAACATTCTGAATCGCCATTTCTGACCAACGTGCCCGTCGCCCACGAGGGTTAGCCTGTAATTTAACGTTGTGTTGACTTTGCTCTTTTAACACTTGCTCGATTAGCGCTTGATTTTCAACCTCATGACTCAGGATAATATCAGGTGGAATTTCACGTCCCTGGGTCTGCGCATCACCAAGATAATATTGCGCGATAAATGTACCGAGTAATTCTCCAGGCTCAGTATTTTTTGCATTTTGAGGGTAAAACGTTTTATTGCCTAAATTACGCCCTCCCCGGATTGAAAAGATTTGAACACACGCTAATCCGTTCGATAAGGCAGCAGCAATAACATCAAGGTTTCCTTCCTCGCTATCAATGTATTGTTTTTCCTGCACGCGTTGAAGGCTGGAAATTTGGTCCCTGAAATGGGCGGCTTTTTCAAATTCCAGCTCTGCGGAGGCTTGCTCCATGCGTTTAATAAGTTGCTCGATCACCACGTTACTTTTGCCTTCGAGAAACATAATGGCGTGGTTAACATCATCCGCATAATCTTTTTCTGAAATTAAACCTACACATGGTGCGGTACAGCGTTTAATTTGATGCTGTAAACAGGCCCGTGAGCGATTATTATAAAAGCTGTCTTCGCATTGGCGGACAGGAAAAATCTTCTGTAATAAATGTAGGGTCTCACGAACGGCACCGGCGCTTGGGTATGGTCCAAAATAACGCCCCTTCTT
The DNA here is from genome assembly GCA_029880425.1 of Gammaproteobacteria bacterium. Lineage (GTDB taxonomy): Bacteria > Pseudomonadota > Gammaproteobacteria > UBA6429 > Thiohalophilaceae > JAGLTQ01. The sequence goes on along the minus strand of JAOUOK010000199.1, from coordinate 2,165 downwards.
TTTTTTTGCACCGCGGTGTACACCTAGCCGGGGGAATTGATGCTCACTCGACAAGTAAATAAAGGGATAGCTTTTATCATCACGAAAGAGAACGTTATAGCGTGGTTTAAGTGATTTGATTAAGTTATTTTCGAGAATTAACGCTTCATTTTCAGTATGGGTGACGGTAATTTCGATATCACGAATATATGAGACCATCACACGTGTCTTAGGACTACTGATATTTTTTAAAAAATAGCTGGAAACACGTTTTTTTAAATTCTTTGCTTTACCGACATAGATCACACACGACTTTTCATCGAGCATACGATATACCCCCGGCTTTCCCGGGATATTGCGTAATAGTGCTTTTGCATCAAATTCTGTTGCTGACGTGTTCATAACTCGCGTTAATAATCTAAGTTAATGATAATTAACTTTTTATATAATCGGTAGGTTATTGATTATAGAGTTATGGAAGTGGGGTTTCTTCAATAAAACCATGCTGCATGGCTAACTTGGTTAACTCAATATCATTATCAACCGAAAGCTTGGCAAATAAACGATAGCGATAGGTGCTGACCGTCTTGGGGCTAAGACAAAGTTTGTTAGAGATGTCTGCAACCTTCAATCCTTTGATCATCATACCCAGTACTTCCAACTCACGTTTTGAAAGGCATTTAAATGGTGAGGCACTTTTACTTCCAGTATTTATCAAGGCTAATTTTTGCGCCACCTCGGTACAGATGTAATTGCGATTAGCCATCACTTCATTAATGGCATACTCAATTTCCTGGATTCCAGAATCTTTTGTCAGGTAGGCATTAGCTCCTGCCTTAATAAGCCGTTGCGGGAATAACTCATCACTATGCATACTGACAATGATGATTTTTAATAAAGGATGATCACGGCGAAGAATTTCAGTGGTTTTGATACCGTCCAGACCTGGCATATTGATATCTAAGATAGCAACATCAGGTGAAAAGTGATTCACATGAGAAATAGCATCATGGCCATTATCAGCCTCAGCCAGAACGGTGATGTTTTCTATGTCATCCAACAATCGCCTTAGCCCGGTTCGCACTAAGGCGTGATCATCAGCAATTATAATTTTTATCATTTTTAATATTGGGGGCCTATACTACTTATATGACAATACCCCATATCCCTAGTTTTGGATAGTTCTTTGAGCAGCTTTATCCATAATATCACATGTCAAAAATTTAACTAATCATGCAATAACTTGCAATAAAAAGGGGTTATATAAATCCCTTTCTTTAATTTGTCAGAGAAGGCGGGGTTCGAACCCACGGTAGATCATCCTACGCCGATTTTCAATTTCCACATTCAAAATCCAGGTTGTGTTTGATTTTGCTGAATTTCACAGATAAACAGCATCATGAGGTTATCACCGTATTATATTTTCCATCATGTATTAATTTGTTATCAGAATCAGGTTTGTAAAATAGTTAGTAATTTTTCAAATATCACTCTTTCTACCAACGAAACATTAGTTTCAAATCAAAACTATCTTGCCCGTATCACTTGAATCATACTTGCGGAATGCAAATTGCCCGGACCATTGCTGGCCCATTACGGCTAAACACAGGCTTATTTCAAGTGCATTGTTGGGTTCAGCACTAGCAGGTAATACTGACTCTTGGGAACCCCGTGTCACTGACAATTTTTCTTCCTTATCACCAGAGTAAGAAACTGCCGCCTGCACTACCAGGGTAACCATAGAGACCACTACCTCCATTACCCCTATTGCTGGTTATTACCCCATCGGCGCCAGCACCACCTGTTCCCGCGGTTGTACCTGAGGCATTCGTTCCATTTTGACCTGATGAACCAGTAACGCTGATTAAAGTCGTTTCTGCCTGAATGCTGGAACTCCATAACACTGGGGGCATGATGATGCATGTCGTGAAAAGTGCTTGGTACAGTAATGAGTTAGTAAAACTAGCAGGCACATTTATCCACCTAGTAACGTTAATGTTTGATGTAGTAGACATTGTCGATCTCTTATTGGGTTTATTAAGCAACAAGTGTCTTTAGGGGGGAGAGCAGAAGAAGACTGGCGCATAATTACATTATTATTTATGTGGTTATACTGACTAAAATAACCTAGTTTTTCAATTGATATAATTGTAAGAGGTGTTTTTCAGACTTAATTAATACAAGGA
>JAOUOK010000198.1 GCA_029880425.1 Gammaproteobacteria bacterium | reverse complement strand
TAATACCTACCGCGTAATTACCACCGACAACAAACTCGCCAAATGCCTTGATCACCTGGCCTGCTGCATCCCCACCGGTATGTCCTTCAAGTAAAACCACACGCGTGGATGCAACATTTAATGACAGGCGTAATAATGTTGTGACAAGTAAGATTGTTGGAAATAAAGAAAAATCTAAAGGACGTAAGCTATATACAGTTACTAATAAAACAACTAATGCTAATGAAATATTAAAACTAAAAAATACATCCAGCATAAATGGTGCAAGTGGCACCACTATCATGGCCATCATTACCATGAGTAATATTGGTGCACCTAAGCCATTTCGACTGACTGCTCTTACGTTATTTAAAAAGGCTGTTTGTTCTGCCACAATTTATTCCTGTAAATAATTTTGTTTAATCTTATTTTTCAAACTTCATATCATCCGGGATAGGAAGATCATTAAGTTTGTGTTCCTGTTTTCGCTTATTCCAGCGTGGATCGGTACGTAGCTTAAAGATGTATGCCAGTACCTGTGCAACTGCCAGGTACAATGATGCCGGAATTTCCTGGTCGATCTCCGTGGTATGGTGTAAGGCTCGAGCCAAAGGTGGTGCCTGTAAAATAGGTACTTCATGTTCGCGTGCAATTGTTCTGATTTGCATGGCGATTAAATCAACACCCTTGGCAACCACAATCGGTGCTGCCATGTTTTCCTGATCATATTTAATAGCAACAGAGTAATGTTCCGGGTTAGTAATAATGACATCAGCTTTAGGTACTTCTGCCATCATCCTGCGTTGTGCCATTTCTTGCTGTACACGTTTTACCCGGCTACGAACTTCCGGGTTACCTTCAGTATCCTTATTTTCATCTTTAATTTCCTGGAAGGTCATTTTGAGTTGTTGCGTGTAATCCCATACCTGGAAAGGAACATCAACCAGGGCAATAAAAACAAGAACAGAAGCTATGGCAAGGAATGACCAGATTAACAGGTTAGCCATATGCGGTAAGGCTTGCACTAATGGTTCATCACCCAGGCCTAAATACACATCAATCTGGGTATATAAAAACAGGATGGCTGTAGTACCAATAATGATAAATTTAGCTAAGGCTTTCAGTAACTCTACCAGTCCTTTTTTGGAGAATACTCTGCCTAAACCTGTAACCGGGTTTAACTTATCCCATTTAAATGACAATGCTTGCGTACTAAACGTTATCCCGCCCATCATTAACGGGCCCGCAACAGCCGCTATGATCATGAGTGCAAAAAAAGGAGCGAGTGTGATTAGAGCATCGATAATTGCCGTTTCCAGTAAAACCGGCATCGCCGTGATATCAAAGATATTTTCACGGCTTACATTCAGATAACGACGGAACATATCTAAAAAATCATGAACAATAGAGGGACCGATTAACATGACACTTGCACCAGCGATTAACATCATTAACATCGTGTTCAATTCACGTGATGTCGGTATTTGCCCTTTTTCCCGCGCCTGTTGAATTCGGCGCGGGGTGGGCTGTTCGGTACGTTCCTGACCAGTATCTTCTGCCATTACTTAGTACCTGGCTTAATATCGAGGATGTTTTGTAACAACTGATAAACATCGCTGAAAAGAGAAATAGATTTTGGTCCCACATTTGGTAAAGTAATCATGACTAAAGCAAAACCAAGCATCATGGTAATAGGAAAACCAATAGCAAAAATATTTAACTGTGGTGCAGAACGTGTCATTACACCGAAAGCAATGTTGACTACTAGCAAAGATGCAATAGCTGGCAGAGCAATAGCTAAACCACCTGCAAATATATTTGTACCCCAGCGAACTACCTGCATAAAGTCATCAGCGACCAGGCCGTTTGCTGAAACAGGCATTGTCCTGAAACTTTCAGCAAGGACTTCAACTAAAACCAGGTGGCCATTTATTGCAAGGTAAACCAGCATGACTAATAAAATATAAAATTGACTTAGTACCGGTGATTGAGCACCGTTTTGAGGATCAACCATCAAAGAAAAGCCTAAACCCATTTGCATAGCTACAATTTGTCCGCCGGTGATAACAGCACTAAATACAAGTTGAACAGTAAAACCAATAATCACACCGATTAAAATTTGTTGTGCGATCATGATAACTGCAAGTGGACTAAATACGTTTACTTCGGGTGCAGGGATTACAGGTACCAATACGGATGTAATGGCTAAAGCAGTCATAATTTTAACTTTCATGGGTACGCTACGTGTACCGAATACCGGAGCCGTTGCCACCATTGCAGAGACTCTGAATAAGGGCCATAGATATGCACCGATAAGAGCCGTTAATTCTGTGGCTGAAATGATCACGTTAACCTACTATATACGGAATGTCTTGAATCAATTGTTGCGTATAGTCCATTACCAAGCGTAACATCCATGGTCCGGCTAACATTAAAGTTAAAACAGTAATAATAAGTTTAGGAATAAAACTTAAGGTCATTTCATTAATCTGGGTAGCAGCCTGGAACATGCTGACCAATAAACCGACCAGCAACGCAGGAATAAGAATAACTAAAATCAACATTAGTAAAACCTGTAATGCATGTTGAAAAATGGTTAATACGTCATCCGGGCTCATACAAACTCCTCTTACACATAAAAACTTGATGCTAATGTGCCGATAATCAGGTTCCATCCATCGACTAATACAAACAACATTATCTTAAATGGCAGCGAAATAACCATGGGTGACAACATCATCATACCCATGGACATCAGGACACTGGCGACAACAAGATCAATAATGAGAAAAGGAATAAATAATAAAAAGCCAATTTGAAAAGCAGTTTTCAGTTCACTGGTTACAAACGCAGGCACCAGTATTGAAAACGGAACCTCGGCATGAGTGGCAAATTTTTCATGTCCTGCAATTTGGGAAAACGTCATGATGTCACTTTCCCGTGTTTGACCAAACATAAACTGGCGCAAAGGTTTTCCTGCTGCTTCAGCTGCAGATTGGATGGTCATTTTTTCATTTAAGTACGGTTGTAAGGCTTCTGTGTTAATACGATCAAAAACGGGCGCCATAATAAAAAAGGTTAAAAATAAAGACAGACCAATTAAGGTTTGTGATGAAGGTGCCTGCATCAATCCCAGTGCCTGGCGCAAAATTGATAATACGATAATAATCCGGGTAAACGAGGTCATCATCATTAACGCTGCAGGTAGCAACGTTAAAACGGTCATTAAAATTAAAATCTGAATACTTACGCTATAAGATTGCTCTCCGGAAGGTGCTGTTGTTACCGTTACAGCTTGTAAGCCCAACTCAGCATAAGCAGCCTGAAAAGGTAGAACGTATACAGATACTACAGTAAGTAATGCAAGAAGTAATTTAAGTGTAAACTTCATGTATTACCCCTGTTCTTGATTGCTGTGTGAAGTTTTTCAGCAAAACCAGATGATGCAGTTGTACCTGGGTTTTTGGTTGCTATAGGTTCTTCCATTACATGTAAGGTACGAATTGTTCCCGGGCCGACACCAACAAGTAACTGGGTATCACCAGCTTGTACTAAAACGATGCGTTCACGCTGTCCAACGGAAACTCCACCGACAACTTTAAGGTCTCCTGTATTCATACCGCCCATGTTTCCTATTCGACGCATAAACCAGGCCATACCAACAATAAGTCCAACAACAATAAATAAGCCGAAAAACATTTGCATGAAATTTCCCAAACCAACAGGCTCAGAAGTAAGTGAAGGTATGGGCTTTTTATTAACAGTTTCTACAGCTACTGTCGCAAAACTTACCTGCGTAATTAAAAATAAATAAATGGTTGTTAAAGCACGCATTCATTAATCCAGTTTATTTAAGTTTCTTAACACGTTCAGCAGGACTAATAATATCGGTTAGCCGTATACCAAACTTTTCATTAACGACCACGACTTCACCATGCGCAATTAATGTTCCATTAACCATTACATCAAGCGGTTCCCCTGCCATTCGATCAAGTTCAACAACTGAACCCTGGTTGAGCTGCAATAAATTACGTATATTAATTTTTGTGTTACCAATTTCCATGGCAATAGTAACCGGAATGTCCAGGATGACATCGAGGTTTACATCATCACCAGATGCACTAGCAGTGCTTTGCAGATTATCCAGGGGGACACTTTCTGCCTGGGCTGATACATTATCAATTGGTGTGCCAGCCTCTTCCATTGCGGCAGCCCAGTCATCCATTGAAGCGTCATTTTCATCAGTCATGATGTTCACCTTTTACTAATTGTCTTTTTGTTGTACCTAATTGTGCTAATTCGTTATCAAGGCTATGGTCAACGGCCTCAACAATTTTTACAGCTTTGCTACCACGTGACTCACCAATTTTGCCGCGTAATACGGGAATATCTTCTGCCCGTACTGTTACTAATTCCGGCATACTGATAGGTAAGATGTCACCCTCTTTGAGATTAATAATTTCTGACAGGGTTAACTGGATCTCAGTTAAGTTACAGCTGATATCAACCTCGGCTTGTTTTATTTCTTCACGTAATGAGATAACCCAGCGTTCATCTTTATCTGTAATATCACTGGCAATACCAGCATCGAGTAAATCACGGATTGGTTCGACCATTGAATAAGGTATAGTGACCATGAAATCACCACCGCCACCGTC
>JAOUOK010000197.1 GCA_029880425.1 Gammaproteobacteria bacterium | reverse complement strand
TTGATGCAACTATTGATGTTTTATTTTTTTCTGATGAGGAAGGTGAAACAATAATGGAAAGTATCTTTTCCCCGGCTGCACATGAGCTCTATATGCGCAGTATTGTCCTGTTGCTTTTCACCTTTACTTCTATTATTACCCGGAAATTAATCATCAACCAGGAAAATACTAATCACGAACTGGAGAAACACAAAAACAACCTACAAGGCATGGTTGAAAAGAGAACAGAGCAATTAGAAAAGCTCGCTACCATTGATGACTTAACTCAGATTTATAACCGTCGGAAAATATATGAGTTTGCAGGTTATGAAGTTAACCGCAGTATTCGATACAAACATCCTCTCTCTGTCATTATGATTGATATTGATTATTTTAAGAAAATAAACGACAACTACGGTCATGATGTTGGAGATAAAATTTTACAGCAGCTATGTGATTCCATTTCAGAGATTATTAGAAAAACAGATATCTTCGGACGTATCGGTGGTGAAGAGTTCATGTTAATTTTACCAGAAACACCCCTAACCGCTGCATGTGACTTTGCCGAAAGAATTCGAACCACTATAGAACAAAAAGACTTTGATATTGTTAAAAATGTAACAATAAGCTTAGGAGTAACTCAGTGTGTTGAAGAAGATAACATTCTCCCTCTCTTTAAACGTGCAGACATTGCACTTTATACTGCTAAAAATGATGGTCGCAACCGTGTAGTCAGTACCTGACAGGTGCTTCACATTTTTGTTCAATAACACCATCAGAAACACCCTTAATAATTTCAAACTGATCCACAACCAGCCCGGATTTATTTATGAAGTGGGCTTTTAAATGGCCTTGTTTTACATCGAAAATCATTGAGCCCGCTTCTTTATATGAATATGCTAAGGCCGGATGATTAAGTGGTCCGTTATCCACTTTAGATGAAGAACCCAGCACAGTATAAATTGTGCCTGAATGTGCACTGATGTGGCTTCCTTTCTTTTTATATATTTTATTGCTTGCTGCCGCTCTTATCATACTTTTCTTAAATGTTGATGAGTCATCATAGTGACATGCCATCATCTCGGAACGTTCGTACATATGACTATGCCCGGATAACACAAGGTCGACACCGGCCTGTTCCAGCACAGGAACAATATTTTTTCTCACCTCTATTAAACGTCCGCCGCTGTCCCGCTTGCTATCAGAGTCATGCGAACCTTTGGTATAAGGGGGATGATGAAAAAAAGTGATCAACCATTGTTGTTTACTTTGGGCTAAATCTTTTTTAAGCCAGTTTAACATTTCACTATTTTGCCCGAGATCATTTTCCTGTGTATCTAATATCACAAAATGAATATTGGCGTAATCAAATGAATAATAATGTTCTGTGCCGGAAGCAAGGCCACCACTTTCTGCTTTAGTTGGGAAAGTAAATAAATCAAAAAACACCCAGCGTCGTGCATCATGGTTTCCATACACCGGCCACACCGGCGTATTACGTAATATGGCTTTATACGGTTCAAAAAAACCCACCTGGAACTGTTTATTACTGCCAGAACGATAGGCATTATCACCTGTGGTCAACCATAAATCGAGTGAGGAGCTTACTTTGTCTGCCCTTGGGTTTTGTTCAATCCAGTCTAACATGGCATCACGTACCTGGTTTTGAATCTTGTTTGGGTAGCCCTGATCACCGGTGACCCAGAACCTCACACCCTGTTGAGCGTTTTTAACCGGTGCCGTTTTAAACCAGAAGTCCTTTCCTTTATGACTAACCTCGTTACCATCACCAATACTGTAAAAATATTTTGTTGCCGGTTTCAGCATGGTTAAACGAATTTCATGTTCTTCATTTGCAGCTGCTTCACGCTGAATATGATTTAACGTATTTTCACTGGGTCCATACTTAACTACACCTGTAAATGCTTTTTCACTTTGCCAGCGAATGGTAACGGCGTTTGCAGACATCATTTGCAGATAAGGCCCACGCTCCCCACTATAAAACCCATCCAGCCAGATTTGAGTCGGGCGTCCAACAGCATAAATTACAACCAGCACCAAAAGTGCAAGTCCAAGTCGTTTTAATAAACGTAAAAAAAATGCCATCTTTAATCCCTAGCCATTGAACTAAATAAACATGATACAGGTCAGACATGTACAAATCACATGTGAAAAAGTATCATTAAAACCTTATAACATACACGAAATAAATAACATCATACACAATTGGGTAAATATGCATAACATTCCACGGCTGTTTCGTTTTATATTAATCGCAACAGGTCTTAATCTACTGCTCTTTTTTATCTTACGCCTTGGTTTGTTCTGGTATTTCAATCAGCCTATTGATCCCATCCCGGCAAATGAATTAATTAAAGCATTTTATCTCGGTCTCAAGTTTGACTTACGCCTGAGCTTAGTCATGACCTTGCCACTGTTTCTCTTAGGCGGAATACGGCTACTCAGCCCGTTTGAATATGATTTTTCTCGTCGCACCTGGTTATTTATCCAGGGTAGTATTTTCACTGTTGTCTTATTTGTTTATTTTATTAATTTTGCGCATTTTAGCTATTTGCACAAACCTCTTGATGCATCAGCCATGCGTTTTTTACAAAACTTCAGTATCTCAATGGAAATGGCATGGGAAACCTACCCCATCATATCACTGGTCTTGTTACTTCTTTCTATTACCGCGGTTTATGTTTTTGTCCTTAATAAAGTCATTATTTATTTTTCGGATGTGCTGGTTCCCATGCACACGCGTAAACGAAAAATACTGTTAGGTGTTATTAGCAGTTTTATTATTATTTTTGGATTGTACGGTAAGGTTTCTTATTACCCTTTGCGCTGGAGTGATGCTTTCTTTAGCACCCATAACCTCGCCCCCACTGTCGCGATGAACCCTGTCTTGTATTTTTTAAACACGTTAAAAAATATGGATGTCAGCTTTGATGTTGATAAAGTCAAAAAATATTATCCCGAAGTTGCTGCTTACCTTGGCGTTAAAAACCCGGATATCAATACTTTAAACTTTGCCCGCGAGATTACACCACTCAAACGTTTTACAAAACAACCTAATGTGGTTGTAGTTATTATGGAATCTTTTTCAACTTATAAAACGGGTGTTTCCGGTAACCCACTCAACCCCACGCCGCATATTGATAACATGGCTAATAACGGTATTTATTTTAATAACTTTTATACCCCAAGCACCGGTACCGCACGCTCAATCTGGACAGCGGTAACTTCCATGCCCGATGTTGAACCCAAAAAGACATCAACCCGTAATCCATTAATCGTTAATCAACGTACCTTGATTACCGCCTTTAAAGATTATGATAAATTTTATTTCATTGGTGGTAGTGCGAGCTGGGGCAATATCCGCGGACTACTTTCATCCAATATACCTAAGTTAAAACTCTATGAAGAAGGTCAATACAGTTCGCCTCGTATGGATGTCTGGGGTATTTCTGATCTGCACCTATTTGAAGAAGCCAATAATGTTCTGAAAATTCAGGATAAACCCTTCTTTGCTATCATCCAGACTTCCGGCAACCATCGTCCTTATAACATACCGGAAGATAACCGTGGCTTTATCACGAAGAAAATTAATAAAAAAGATGCCAAGAAATCTGGTTTCCAAAGCAGTGAAGAATACAATGCCTTCCGTTTTATGGATCACAGTATTGGTTTCTATATGCAGGAAGCTAAAAAACAAAAATATTTTGATAACACCATCTTTGTTTTCTTTGGCGACCATGGTGTGCATGGCAGCGGAATCCATATGACCGAAGCCCAACGCCAGCTGCATCTCAACGCCATCAATGTGCCGCTTATTATGTACGCACCAAAACTTCTAAAACCTCAAAAGTATTCTTTTGCCGCCAGTGAAGTGGATGTCATGCCTACACTCGCAAGCTTAGCAGGCTTGCCTCATACGAATTATTCACTCGGTTCAGATTTACTGGATCCAGCTATCGATAAAAACCGCCTTGTTTTTACCATGGAGCATAGTCAGCCATGGCTTATTAGTATGGTTGGCGAAAACATCATGTTTTCTGATACCACGCTTAACACGAAGCCAACATTGCATGATTTGAATTCTAAAGAACCGCGAAAAGATATTAGTGATAAAAATCCTCAAGAAGTGGAGAGACTTAAGCGTTTAACCTTTGGAGTTTATGAGACTTTGAAATATATGAGGTACCATAACAAACCAGAATAGGTTTGTTATTTAAATTTTATTTCGACGCGCATCTCCGATGCTGTTGTCGAGTACCTTTTCTTTGCTTGTCCAAAGAAAAGGGATGAAAAGAAAAGACACCCTGTGGTTTGACCTCGTTACACTCGGCTACCCTCGATGCTCATTTAAAATGAGCGCTGCGAAACTCGCGCTATGCTTCGCATTCAACGCGCTCAAACAGTCCTCGCTTTAATCACATTTCAAACTGCGCGTCTCGGCTGCACCAACGGGAATGGTCTTCCTCTCAACTTTGGTGCTATAGTTAACGACAACTAACGACCCATAGCAGCCTTTCAACTTACTCTCCTTTAACACTTTATTTTACAAAAGCAGACTCTCATAACGCTTTTTAGACGTCATGCAAAGTGTAACACCGTGTCACGATTTGCTTATTTAGTTAATGAGACAAATAGGCTAT
>JAOUOK010000005.1 GCA_029880425.1 Gammaproteobacteria bacterium | reverse complement strand
ACTTTTTCTTGCTTGTCCGAGCAAAAGTAACCAAAAAGAAAGGTACCCTAAGACTCGTTGGAATTTCCAATTCCAATATCCTCGCTTCTCAAGAAAAACAGGCACTCGCGAACTCGGGCTAAGCTCCGCTTCGAGCCGCCCTCAGACAAACGCTCGCTTAAATCCTGTTTTTCTTTTCGTAACTCGGCATCGTCTAACGGGAATTAAACACTTAGATAGGTTTGCAAGAAATTATTGTAAACGTCTACTTTCAGCCATAAGAAACTATTCGATTATCAACTACCGTCAGTAACTAAAGATACAAGTATCCAAAATAAAATTGTGAAGAGGATTGTTCGAATCGGCAGCACATAAATTTATAATCTTAGTCTTCGAAGTCACTATAGATAATCAAAAAGGAGACTAAAATGCATGCCTAAAGTTCGCTAAATGTGACCGATTCAAAGAAAGGGATTATCATAGAATTAAACTCATCAGAAGAAACAACTAAAGATGTTGACCTTCTTACTATCGACACGCTCATCCAAACAGATGGTATGTAAGGGTGAATGCATGAAAGCCTATGTGAATCATAAATCTTGATAAGAACATTTTTGGCACCAACTTCAGGCGAAGCACCATATTCTTCCTTATAATCCTGATGTGCTACACAGATTTCCGGCTTACCTTTATATATTTCATAGTTACTCATTATCATTTTATGATTCACCGGGATTGAAATATTAGAGTATTTATCTTTTACCACCTCATAAAACTTTTCTTTAGTAATTGAGTCAGATGGGGTTTTGTACCTACTAACGAATATATCAATTTTTTCACCTGTTTGTTTGACGCGGCTAGCATAATTTGTCAAGGAAATTGACTTTACTTTGGTTACTCTCCAGCATTTTGCGTCTGGAAGTGTTAAAGCAACCCCCATTGTTTTAACTCTTTCGCCACTCTCAATGTAGCCATCACAAGGATAATCAAAGGTATCTGATTCCAGACCGTAATAATGCGCCAACCCTATAACATGAGGTAGGACTTGGCATGCGCTAAGGGAAAACATAAGTGCTATATACAATAAAGCGCGCATCAACTACTCCTTGGTAACGATAATACAACCAGATAATAGAAGAGTTAATAAGGTAAGCTTTTTCATTGCTCGCCTTTGTTTTTGTCTTTTTATTATGATGCGGGGGATATTTAAATATTAGCACCATTAGTAGTTAATGCATGACAAATTTTGTGAAAATATTGAGCAGTAGAGGGTTTAATTTGGGGATAGCAAATGTCTGCTGCCGGCCAGTAGAGGTCACTCGAATATATTCAATATATACCTATACATATTACTGAAAGCAGACGTTCAACGATTAAGCTAAGAGGGAAATAAAAGATGATAGCCTTTTATTTATCCCTTTAAGCTCCTCGTTATGTTCTTTAAAACTACTTAAGTGCTTTTACCAATTCTTCAGCAACAGCTGCTGAAGAACCAGGATTTTGTCCTGTTATAATCAAGCCATCAACAACGGCCAACGAGTTCCAGTCTTCAACCTTCTGATACACTCCGCCCAATGCGAGAAGCTGATCCTCGAGCAAGTAAGGTACGACGTTTGTCAGTTCGACTGCGGCTTCTTCGGAGTTACTAAAACCTGTGACCTTTTTGCCTTTAACCAACGGATCACCATTTTGATCCTTAGCTTTTAATAGTACCGCAGGTGCATGACATACAGTCGCCACAGGTTTTCCAGCAGCTATAAAACCTTCAATCAATGTAATTGAATCACTGTTATTATGAAGATCCCACAGAGGCCCATGACCACCGGGATAAAATACTGCATCAAATTCTTCTACTTTCATTTCAGATAATTTAGCAGTGTTCGCCAATTCTTTCTGAGCAGCTTGGTCATCGTCGAATCGGCGTGTGTCATCGGTTTGAAAATCAGGTTCGTGACTTTTTGGATCTAGCGGCGGTTGACCTCCTCGCGGTGAGGCCAGCGTAACTTGCACGCCCGCATCTTTTAAGTGGTAATAAGGACTGGCAAATTCCTCCAACCAAAAGCCAGTTTGTTTACCAGTATCTCCCAATTGATCATGTGAGGTTAAAACAATAAGTACTTTCATCAGGTAGTCCTTTTTAGAGTTTGTTTTTTATTATCGTAAGTTGAATCGTAGATTGCTCAAGAGATTATTTGCCACATAACCGTCATTTAGACAAAATCTGTCTTTTTCCTAAATTAGGTAGATTTTACCTGGCACTTTTAAATCTAATGTCTGCTTTGGGTCGTTAGCTGACATTAATCATAACACCAAAGTATAGGGATAATCTGTTCTCGTTAGACGCAGCTGAGAATTGAAAGAAAAACAGAACCATAGTGAGCGCATGTTTGAGGGCGAAAAATGCGGAGCATCGCCCGAGTTCGCGAAACGCCTGTTTTTCTTTTAATTCGAGGGAATTGGGATTGAAAATCCCAACAAGTCTCCGAGTGTCTTTTTCTTTTGTTACTTTCTTTTGGACAAACAAAAGAAAGTAACTTGCTGTCGGGCAACCCCCGACGCGACTCTCAAAAAGAAATTAAATATTAAAAATTACAACTCACCATACGAGTGCAAACCCGACAGGAACATATTCACTCCCACAAAAGCAAACAAGGTGACAAATAAACCAATCACCGCCCACCATGCCAGGATAGGGCCACGTAAGCCTTTCATAAGTCGCATATGTAACCAGGCAGCGTAGTTTAACCATACGATCAATGCCCAGGTTTCTTTTGGATCCCACGACCAGTAACCACCCCAGGCTTCAGCGGCCCACATGGCACCGAGTACAGTGGCGATAGTAAAGAAAGCAAAACCCAGTGCGATAGACTTGTGCATGACATCATCCATCATATCGAGTGAAGGTAAGCGTGATGCTACCAGGCCATTAGGATTACGTTTTACCACGCTGTCCTTAATTAAATACGCAACACCGATCATCGCGGCCAGGGCAAAGGCACCATAGCCAACAAAGTTCGCTGGTACATGGATCTTCATCCAGTAACTTTGTAACGCGGGAACCAGTGGTTTAATTTCAGCAGCATCTCTTTCGAAGTGATACCACAATAAGAAGGCAATCGCCGCGGTAATCACCAGTAACACGAACGCACCCATTGAACGGGTTTCATATTTTTTCTCATAATAGAGATAAATAAGCGCGGTGATGATCGCGAACAGGATAAAAACTTCGTATAAATTACTAACGGGTATATAACCAATATCAGCACCGTGTAAATAGGTTTCGCGCCAACGCACCAGCAAACCGATGAAACCCATCGCAGTGGCAGACCAGGTCATTGCAACAGCGACTTTTCCGGTAAAGGCATTACCCGTAAATAATTCAATAAAATACGCCATCGTTGCCATTACAAATAAGGCACTCATCCACATGGTGGCGGACTGTCCCGAGAATAAATACTTTAAGAAAAAGTTATTCTCAGCTGCTGCCAGGTCTGCTCCGTAGAGGTTAATTGCAAATAAACTTAACACGGCAATATAAAACATTAGCGCACGCATTGGTTTCCATAACCAGCCTAACGCAATTAATGAAGCTGCCGTAAAAAATAAAATTCCAACTTCATAACCATCCATCAGGTGAGAGTATTTTTGGTAAGCAAAAATACTACCTGCGACTAAAAGTACTGCAAAGATCCAGTCAAACAGGTTGAGCTGCTTGAAAAAAGATGACTGCATTTCATCGTGCATATATTCATTGGGAACAGACATAGTACTTACCTTGCTTCATTCTTAGATTAAACGTTTAAGAGCTGCTCTTAACTATTTGCTTTGCTAACTGGTCAAACTCATTAGCAAAATCACGTTGATTACGGTTGCCTGAACCTGCCAGGGTAAGCGATAACTTACCGTCTTCAGGTTTTACAATTAACCAGATACGTTGATATGAAATATAGAACATCATAAAGATACCTACGATTAACATTAAGCAACCCAGGTAAAAAATATTTTGTCCCGGGTGACGGGTTATCTGGATACCGGATGATTCACGGTGCTTAAAGTCAGCCAGCTGAAAATAAACCGGTGAGCCGTAAGCGGCGATCCCCGCAAAAGCAGAAACTGCATCTTCATAAAACTGATTATCAAAATTATTAACCGCTTTATTGATATCAATACCTTCCTGCTTTAATACTTCAAGATAGGTATTTTGTAACAGATTCTGCAAAATCTTAACATAAGCTTCTGCAACATTAACCTGCTTGTCTTCAGGGACTTTCTTTTTAATATCTGCTTCAATCGCGATATAGCCACCCTGGTTAAACAGGGTGATCAAATTCATCATCGAATTAACGACATCATCCTGCATTTTTTTATCTGTTTGATTCGCAACAGACATCGCAGCTTTGACACTGTTCTTTGCAATTTGTTTCACTTTTTCCGAAGTGTGCAATAGTGACTGGAACGCCATAAAACGATTTAAACTGCCATTGTTATCTGCCGGGATATGAAGATAACGGAATTGATCAGCGACACTGCCTCGCATACCCGATAAAAAGAATAGGCGACCTTGCTGCATCACTGGAAGCATGTAGTTGTGATACTCGTTTGCGACACCACTGGCATCACGTAATTTAAATTTAAAACTTGGTCCAAAATTTTTGAATTTTTTTCCTGTCGCAGCTTTTTCTTCATCTGTATTAGGGAAAATATTGAACATATTGAAGTCATCGATTTCAAGCCGGTACTTTCCAGACAGGGTATTTAAAACACGACTTTTTTTAACTTCAACTTTGATATCCATTGCCTGGATTTCTTGCGTGCGAAATGGCCATGCACGTATAGAAAGATTTGAACCACCATCGCCAAAACTTGCCTGGTACATGGCGTAACCACGATAGATAAGGGGATGGTTTACTGAAATCGTTTGCTTTAACGGTTCATCAAGTTGATCATCATGAATTACCAGGTCACTTTCAAATGATTTTGGCATGCCCGAAGTGTAATGCTCGACACGAAAATCTTTTAACTCAATTGCAAAAGGCAGTTCCTGTACCAGGTAACCATCACGAATATTTAAGAAAACCAGGTTACTTGAAGAACCTTCCTGCAATGAAATTGATCCGCGAAATGAAAGTGAATCCTGCGGGCTTAACCTTGCCGTTGCCGGTACTTTATCTGCACGGATATCACGCGTTTCAGGGATAATACGGCCGGTCCATTCTTTAATGGTTAAACCAAAACTGCCATCAAGAAAACTACCAATACAAAGAACAATGATCCCGGCATGGGTAAAGATATAGCCTAAGCGGTTCCAGCTGCCTTTCATTCCCGCTATGACACGATGATCATCATGTTGTTTTACCCGGGTACGGAAGCCTTTAAAATTTAAATAATGCTGAACCTGTTTATCAATATCATTGCTATCTTTATCCGAAGTCCAGGACTGCGTATTAGTCATTAAACGTAATGATTTTTCTTTAACATTTAATCGAAACTGCTGCATGTCGCGCAACATGGTGGGTGTATTTCTGTAAATACAAACACCGGTACTTAATACAAGCAAAACAAGCAATGCAAGAAACCACATTGCGCCATAGACGTTATACAAACCGAGGGTTTTAAATACCTCGTGCCAGAATGGGCCAAACTTAATAATGTAATCATTATAAGGCTGGTTTTGCTGCAGCACGGTACCAATAACCGAAGCAAAGGAAATGGCAACCAGTAGCGTAATAGCAAAATTCATTGAGCTTAAAAACTCAAAAATAATACCCAGGCGTGTATGTTTTTTATTTGCTGTATTCACTGTTTAATTCTTTAAAGACTATTTAATAAACTTTACATAAAAAAGGGCGGTTTATAACCGCCCTTTTAAACTGCTATTTCATATTTAACAACCCTTAACCAGCGGGTTAAATAAATATTGAATTAGTGCAAACCAGAAATATATGAAGCAACCGCTGCAATTTCAGCGTCACTCATTTTTTCTGCAACAAGTTGCATCATTTTATTCATATCGTTTGTACGTGCACCAGAACGAAAATCTTTCATTGCTTTTTCAAGGTACGCAGCATGTTGTCCACTCAGGCTAGGGAACTTAGCTGATGGGTTACCCGCACCGGTTGGTCCATGACAAGCAATACACGCAGCAACACCTTTTTTCTTGTTGCCACCACGATACAGTTTTGCACCTGCAGCAACGAGTTTCTCATCTGCCGCACCTTGTGAACCTGTCTGGCTTGAGAAGTATGCTGCAAGGTCTTCCATATCTTGTGAACTCAACGCAGCTGCCTGGGAGCTCATTAAAGGATCGTTACGTTTATTAGCTTTAAAGTCAGCTAATTGTTTAGCGATATATGCAGCACCCTGGCCTGCAAGTTTTGGCCAGGCTGGGTTTGGACTGTTTCCATCTGTACCGTGACATGCACCACAGCTAACTGATTTAGCTTTACCGTCACTGGCATTTCCAGCCGCAACGCTAACACCCGTTAACGCGATTGAAGCGACAACGGCGATTAAAGTTTTATAGATCATGGGAAAATAACTACCTTTAAGATTATTTAGATGCGTCTACCATGTAAGCAACTGTAGATTTAATTTGGTCGTCAGTCAGGTTCATACGACCACCCTTAGGAGGCATTGCACCTTTACCTTTAATTGCACTATTTACTAACGCATCCATACCTGTTTTGATACGTGGCGCCCATGCCGCTTTATCACCTAACTTTGGCGCATTAGCCGCACCAGTCATATGACAAGCTGCACATGCAGTACGGTAAGTTTTAATATCAGCTTGTGCTGTCGACATCATACCCATTAAAGCAACTGTTGCGATTGATAGTGAAACTAGTTTTTTCATCTTAAAAACTCCTTAAGTTTTTTAAATTCAATTTCTACCTAAAATTTCTATACACATGTATTACTTATGACATGCTAAAATGGCACCTGGTTCAAATAAAAGTTCATACCAGAATCAAGAACCATTAAAAAATCTGGGGGGCATTATAACCATAATCCCGCTAAACGGCGCGTAAATTCTGATTATTATACCCCAGAGCGAATTAATCTCATAACCGGTAACATGAAATTGACCCAGTCTAAAAAAAACCCAGCCCGCTACAATATTGCGCAATTTGACAAAAGCGTCCCCCGACCGGATCAAGCACCTGCAGATACCGGCCTCGAAGTGGCCTTTGCTGGGCGATCAAATGCCGGAAAATCAAGCGCCTTAAACCGGCTCACATGCCAGAAATCACTGGCGCGAATCAGCAAAACACCCGGTCGTACCCAGCACCTGGTCTTTTTTCGACTGGACGATGAACGCCGCTTAGTCGACTTACCCGGCTATGGTTTTGCCAAGGTCCCGGAAAAAGTAAAGCGTGAATGGGGCATTCAGCTGGAAAAATATCTGCAAGAACGTCAATCATTACAAGGACTTATCTTGCTTATGGACGTCAGGCACCCGTTAACCGAGTTTGACCAGCAAATGCTCGAATGGAGCATGCATGCCAATATGCCGGTTCATATCCTGCTTACCAAGGCTGATAAGCTCAAGCGTGGCGCAGCACAAAACGCCCTGTTAAAGGTTAAGCGTGACCTCGCGGATCTTGCTAATGTCAGCGTCCAGCTATTCTCCTCGCTCAAGGGAACCGGCTTAGAAGAAGCCCAGGCTGTACTCGACCAGTGGCTCGATTTTCCCCCCCAAAAATAATTTTTCAGCCAAAATAGTGGTTACATTCTGCATCCCACCACATCTAAAAATGCAATGCGTTCTTAATATTCAGGTGCAAAATTGAATCTGAAACACCCTGAGAAGCTGAAGATCAAGGCATAAATTTGTGCGAAAAACGGGACAAGCCCATGGATGGGCGAAGGTAGAACAATGCAGGAGCAGTTGCCGAGCTAACAATCAGTAAGTCACCGATTTGAGTGAATTTACAACGATGCCAGAACGTGCAGAGCAGGTTAGGTAACACTGACGAAACGCGCAGCGGTTCATTAAGTGCCGAAATTTAGGCCCTGGTGATTTTCTCAGGGGCAAAAAAAAACCCCGGAATTAGGGGTTGGGATGGGGAAGAGTACAAAATAAATTCATACTTAACATTCCGGGGTAAAGTAGTTGCCTGGTATTGGGGACCAGGCACTTAATATCACCAAGGGATTAAAAGTAATATTAAGTTAAATTAAATATAGGCATCACTAAGCTAACTTTAAAGCCCGGATTTGTGAACATTTGTGAACCTTAAGACCCTATTTTGTAAAAAAAACCCCCGGCACACATTGAGTTAACGTCACCGGGGTAATACATCAGTCCGGAGGGGTATACCGAACTTCATATCCTCACATATTAGGGAGAGTTGTGAGAATTGTGCCAAAGCACATGGTGTATGACGATTAAACACGTAAAAAGTTCAGGAAAAGTTATAAAACTGTAAAAAAAATCGGGCCCGTTAGGCCCGATCATTTATTCACTTGATTTAACGCTGGTATAGCTCCGTAATTTAGAGCCCTCTATTTAAAGCTCAGTAAAATAGAGGCGGTTAAATAGCTCGAGAGCTTTTTCCTGCATATTTTCATCTGAGCTGCCTGGCTCATAGTTCTTTGACAATGCCATGTAGACACCGGCATTCGGGTTATTTGGATGACGACAGGTGAAACTCACAACCTCCAGCGTGACAGCTTGACCTTTTTGTGTCCGCTCTTCTTTACTTACATGTTGAATACAACTTTCATTATTCCCTGTAAATATGCTTGTATCACTTTCCATGACCTTATTGTTTTTACTGCTTTCAGCCATACGGTCTTTGATAAATGCCAGGAATTGTTCATCTTCTTCAAACGTTGGTAGTGACACCACCAATGACTGAATCGTGTAACTGCCTGTTGCGCCACTACGGGTTAAAAGGACCTTGTAATCACCTTTTTTAACTACTGACCAGCCTTCTTCTTCAGGCAGGGATAATAAGAACCCTTTTTGCATTAAATCGAGACTGGCTACGCTGGTATCTTCTTCCGGGGGCTTGGTGCTTGAGCAAGCAAAAACAAGTAATGCAGAACTAAGTAGTAATAATAAATTTTTTAATTGCATGTTAATCATCCCAACAAATGCTGATAAATTTCATAAAAAAGCGGTTTTTAAAGCATATTTTGATAAATAGCTTATTACTTTTTAAGCCATATTTCTAATTTAGTAATAACTTAATCTAAAAGATTAAAAAACTCCAATAAATCCATATAAATTATGCAGTTAATTATAGTTTATCGTTTAAAAGCTGCAACTTCTTTCCGCTACACCGATAAAATCCAGGTTTGCTTAAATTTTATTGCGAAAACGTTCTACCCGTTCTTCTGAACTTGGGTGGGTTGAAAAGTAATCCAGGGTATTCTTACCCGCTTTTGCATTTTCCTCTTTATTTAACTTAACCGCATCAGTAATACACTTAATCTTTTTAGCGCGGTTATCCTCATCCTTTCGAAGCGCCTCCATGCATGAGATATATTGCGGCATGTAACTCGCTTCTAATTTTTCCATCATTACGGCAAAGTAAGCGGGATTGATACCATATTGCTGCATGTATTCTAATGAATAGCTGTCTGCTTCGGTTTCCATTTTTTGTGAAAAACCCGATTCAACCAACATAATGGGGATGGCGGTAATGATCGAGCTGCTGGTGGACACATCACCGGTTATTACCATCACAAACATGGCCAGGCTAAATTGTTGAATGGTGGCACGAAGACTGTGCTTTCTTTTCAGGTGGCCAATTTCGTGCAACATCACGGAGGCAATCTCAAGGTCATCCTCAGCCAGGTTAATCAGTTCATCGGTAAAAACAATGGTGCCATCAGGTAAAGCAAAAGCATTTGCCCTGATCTTCCCGCCTAAGCGAAATTCAATTTTATAGTCCTGGCTACCTTTAATATTTTTTAACAGGCCGTTAAACAGCTTTCGCAATTCATCCTGCCGTTGTTGTTTTAACTCGCTTGCTGAAAACCAGCTTTTATCCATGGCTTCTAGTACACCCTGTCCCATGTACTGTGAGGCTTCATCAGGTAACCACTCGGCAACCTGTTTGCTCATGGCCGGGATACCGTATTGGATAAACATCCAGCCAAATAAAATCACCGCAACGACAGTAAAGAGAATAAAAGCTTTAGCACTTTCAAGCTTATGCGCCAGGCCATGTCCTGGCTCATTAGCCAGTGTCTTCACCATCTGATCAACAGCATCATTATCACAGGTTTCAAACTGCGCACCATTGGTAAAGTTTATATAGCGCGGCGTATTGCCAATGCGTGATGAAACTGTGACGGAATTATAATCCACTTCATCTATATCAAGACCATTAAAACCGATTAGTCCATCATCCGTGAAATAAAGCAGGACATCTTTTTTTTCCGATGTCACACCATTAAAATAACTTCCTTTTATCATTTTTATTTAACCAACTTTTTAGAATCCAAGATCCATATCAAACATTTCACCAATTTCTTCACCTAGTGCAGATTGTTGTTGTTGCTGTGCAGAGGTATATTGACCGAGATCGCCGGCAACATTAAGTGATGTCACTGAAGCACGGTAACGCGCGGTACGGACTTTTGCCCAGGGCATTAATAAACCCAGCGATATCATCATCGCTAAGGTATTTGTAATGTATAAATATAATAAGTAACCGGTTTTTAATTCTGATTGCACCTTGTTACCACTTATATCAAGGTTGTTATACATCAGGTTAGTGCGCTTGGCTTGCATATACGCAAATAACCAAAGGTATGCAGGCAACATAATAAAAATTATTAAAAATGGCATAATTACCGGGAAATCTCCTGTTTCCTCACCTGATTTAAGTAATTCAATTACACCAGCAACAATTATTCCAGCGAAACCAAAAATAAGAATAGATAAAACAAAAGCAATAAAATACATTCTGTAATAATTTTTAGTTGTCGCGGTAAATTTAAAATCACTGGTTCCAAACCTGGCATGTACGACTTTGAAATTTGTCACCATGTAATCCCACCATGGAAACATTAATACCATGGCAAGTAATAAAATCCCCAACGCGATACCAAATGTAGCCATTGACTCAGGATCTTCTGCGACAAAATTTTGAATCTGGCTAGTAATAAAAATATATAAGCCGATTACAACAACCGGTAACGCAAA
Source organism: Gammaproteobacteria bacterium (assembly GCA_029880425.1). GTDB lineage: Bacteria > Pseudomonadota > Gammaproteobacteria > UBA6429 > Thiohalophilaceae > JAGLTQ01. The sequence goes on along the minus strand of JAOUOK010000005.1, from coordinate 3,905 downwards.
TATAAAATAAGCACGTTTAAAGTTCTTATCAAAGTTAAACCTGACATTTCGATACATCGAATTTCTTAAACGAAAAGCCATCGACATCACTAAAAAAGCAGGCGTTAAAATCATTAATAATATTAGCGCGCCACCGGCAATTACCGGGTCCATCGAGGTTGAAATGGAATACGCCATGAAAACGACAAAGGCAATAATGCGGCCCTTTAAAATTTGTACCGGGTTGGCGGTATAACGAAATGAAGCATCGGCAAGAAAAGTATTACCGTAAAAATACTGGTTGGTTCTGACTTTCGCCCAGGCAGAATAGATTCCCAGCGTTAAGATTGTTAAGGCAATATTAACAATCCAGATTGCAAAAAACTCACCCGCTTTACCGGTAAACTGAAAACACTCATTTGTGACACTTGCTTCATTAACTGCATTGACTTCATCCATTGCAAATTTCCCTTTTTTATTATTAATACTTAAGTTTTGGAATTCTTAAAAATTAATGCGCCTCATCCCAGTTTTGACCAATCCCTACATCAACCACTAGAGGTACGTCCAACTCTGCAGCTGACTCCATTTTTATATTGATCAACTTTATTGCTTGCTCAACGTCGGATTCTTTTATTTCAAAAATCAGTTCATCATGAACCTGCATAATCATACGCATGTCCATTTCATTTTCCTGTATCTCTTTATCCAGCGTAATCATGGCACGTTTTATAATATCCGCCGCGGTACCTTGCATCGGTGCATTGATCGCGGTGCGCTCAGCATACTGGCGGCGCATGCCGTTACGGGCATTAATTTCGTGTAGATACAAACGTCGGCCAAACACGGTTTCAACATAACCCTGTTCGCGCGCTTTTTCTTTGGTTTGTTCCATGTAGTCTTTGACACCCGGGTAACGTTGAAAATAAAGATCAACATATTCCTGCGCTTCAGGACGACTGATATCAAGCTGCTTGGCCAGGCCAAATGCGGACATGCCATAGATCAAACCAAAGTTAATGGCTTTTGCTGAACGACGCTGGTTTTTAGTCACCTCGTCAGTGGTAACGCCAAACACTTCAGCCGCTGTTGCGCTATGCACATCCAGCCCCTTGGCAAAAGCGTCCAGCAAACCTTGATCACCCGACAGGTGCGCCATGATACGTAACTCAATTTGAGAGTAATCCGCGGCCACCATTTTATATCCCGGTGTTGCGACAAAGGCCTGGCGAATACGTCGCCCTTCCTCGGTTCTTATCGGAATATTTTGTAAGTTTGGATCAGATGAAGATAATCGACCTGTTGCCGCCACGGCCTGGTGATAAGAAGTATGCACCCGTCCAGTACTTGGCTCGACCTGTTGTGGTAACTTGTCGGTATAAGTTGATTTGAGTTTACTTAAGCTGCGATATTCTAAAATTAGTTTTGGTAATGGGTAATCGTGGGCCAGTTCCTGTAAAACAGATTCTGCTGTAGAAGGCTGGCCTTTCGGTGTTTTAGAAATGATCGGTAACTCAAGTTTTTCAAACAGGATCACCTGTAACTGTTTTGGTGATCCAATATTAAATTCTTCGCCGGCAATTTCATAAATTTCAAGTTCAAGTTCTTTTAAGCGCTGGGTTAGCTGTTTACTTTGCCTGGCCAGCATAATGACATCAAGCAACACACCGTTACGTTCCATGCGTGATAACACTGGTAATAAGGGTATTTCAATTTCGTTATAGACTTTTTTTAAGGTTTCGGTCGCTTCAACTTGTGGCCACAAGGCGTTATGTAAACGCAGGGTAATATCAGCATCTTCTGCTGCATAGGGTGCAGCCGTATCAATATCAATTTGATTAAAGGTGAGTTGCTTGGCCCCTTTGCCTGCTACGTCTTCATAATGAATGGTGCTGTAACTTAAATGACGCACAGCCATATCGTCCATATTATGCCTTAATGTGCTATCCAGTACATACGAAGCCAGCATGGTATCGTGCCGGATACCTTGCATATGAATGTCATAGTTACCCAGCACATTCATATCGTATTTTAAATTCTGCCCAAGTTTACAAACTTTTTTATCTTCTAATAAGGGCTTTAATTTTTCTAAAACAAGTTCACGTCCAAGTTGTACCGGCGCATCCAAATAATCATGGGCCACGGGGACATAAGCCGCTTCACCTTCTTTAACTGAAAAAGATAAACCGACGATTTGTGCCTGCATATAATCAAGGCTGGTTGTTTCTAAATCAAAACTAAAACAATCTGCTTTCTTTAGTTTTTCTATCCACTTATCTAACTCTTTTTCACTAAAAATCGTTTCATAATTCGCGCTAATTTCTTTTACTGCTTGTTTACTATTATTACCTGCTGCACTATCACTACTACCAGATACACCGCCCCCAGCTTTTGCTTCGGCTAACCATGTTTTAAATTCAAGCTGGCCAAAGAGTTTGGTAAGTTTTTCATTATCTGGATTTTTCCTTGTTAAAGATTCAGGATCATCACTGAGTTCAACATCACATTTAATCGTAACCAGGTTACGCGATAATGGTAACTCAGGTAAAAATTCGCGCAGGTTTTCGCCGACCTTACCTTTAATCTCATCAGCGTGCTGCATCACACCATCAAGCGAGTCATATAAGCCTAACCACTTAACCGCTGTTTTAGGTCCACACTTTGGTACACCCGGGATGTTATCCGCGGTATCACCAATCAACGCCAGGTAATCAATCATACGCTCCGGTGGCACACCAAACTTTTCAATGACACCATCAACATCCATGTGAACATCGGTCATAGTATTAACCAGGCTAACATGCCGATTGACCAGTTGTGCCATATCCTTATCACCGGTTGAAATCACGGTATCAATGCCTTTAGCCGTTGCTTGTGCAGCAAGGGTACCGATCACATCATCGGCTTCTACACCTTCAACACAGAGCAGTGGTAACCCCATCGCTTTAATAACCTCATGTACCGGCTCTATTTGCTGGCGTAAGTCATCCGGCATAGGTGGACGGTGGGCTTTATACTCTTTGTACATATCATTACGAAAAGTTTTGCCTTTAGCATCAAACACCACGGCAATATGTTCAGGATCGTAATCCTTTAACAGGCGTCGCATCATATTGATCACGCCATAGACGGTACCTGTTGGCTCACCCCTGGAATTACTGAATCCCGGCATAGCATGGTAAGCACGAAACAAATATGATGATCCATCAACAAGAACAAAAGGTTTGTTTGAATTTTTTGACATATACTTAAGATGACCTTTGCATGAATGCTATGAAAAATAGAATGAAATATTTATACAGGTTATTTTACGCTAAGACATGCTAACACGCTCAACTATCAGGCTAAAACCTGGCGATAACAGATTACAGTGAGACATTATGGACGATAAATTTAAACACCCGGGCATGAGCCCCATCAACGATTCCATGCTGACACGTGAATCATGGAAAATTTTCCAGATCATGGCCGAATTTGTAGAAGGTTTTGAACGTATGGCCTGTGTTAAACCTTCGGTCAGTATTTTTGGTTCAGCCCGTACCGATCCTGAGCACCCTTATTATAAGCTCACCATTGATATTGCCCGCGAACTCTCTGATTCGGGTTTCTCCGTGGTCAGTGGCGGTGGTCCTGGCATTATGGAAGCTGCGAACAAAGGCGCGTTTGAAGGTAAATCACCCAGTATTGGTCTGAATATCCAGTTACCCCATGAACAGGTCGGTAACCCGTACCAGGATATTTCCCTGTCCTTCAAACATTTTTTCTCACGTAAAGTAATGTTTGTAAAATATGCCTCCGCTTATGTCGTCATGCCCGGTGGCTTTGGCACACTTGACGAGTTAGCTGAAATTCTTACCCTGGTGCAAACGAAAAAAACCCGGCGCATACCGATCATACTGGTTCATCGCCCTTTCTGGGAAGGTTTG
>JAOUOK010000196.1 GCA_029880425.1 Gammaproteobacteria bacterium | reverse complement strand
GGGTAAAAATCTTGGAGATGACCTCGCTGAAGGAAAACCAACTTTACCGCTTATCTATACCATGCAAAATGGCACACCTGAGCAAGCTAACATGATACGTGAGGCCATCGAAAATGGCGGTTTAGATAAGATTGAACAAATTCACGCAGCTATTCATAGCTCGGGAGCGATCGAATACACCTCTGCTTGCGCAAAAAATGAAGCCAAACAAGCAATAAACGCGCTCGATTTCTTACCTTACTCTGACTATAAAGAAGCCCTTATTTACCTGGCAAATTTTTCAGTGAACCGTAATCACTAGTAAGGCAAACTTACCTGCCTGTTTTTTATTCATGTTAACAACTGTTAAATCGAAGCTGTCTCGCAATGGTTTAAGTTTACTAAACTAAACTATTTCGAGAAAAACCCGATACATAACGTATTACTTATTTACGTTATGGCAAATAATCATGAACAAACACACCAGTTTTGTACTGCTATTCCTAATGAGCTCATTATTTTTAATACCAGTACAGGCTGAAAACAAGCATACCTATACAATTGGTGTTGTCCCGCAATTTGAAATTCGTCATATTAGAAGAATATGGAACCCAATAATTAAGGAAATAGAAAAAAATACCGGATATAAAATTAAACTTATTGGTTCACCTACCATCCCAGATTTTGAAAATGAATTTAATGCAGGAAAATTTGATTTTGCCTACATGAACCCTTACCACCTGTTATTGGCCCAGGACTCACAAGGTTATATTCCCTTAGTTCGTGATCATGATAAAAAACTTTACGGTATTCTTGTCGTGAGACAAGATAGCGGAATAAATTCAATAAAAGATCTGCATGGCAAAAAAATTGGTTTTCCTGCACCAAATGCACTGGGTGCATCATTACTGATACGCGCTAACCTCGTTAATGACTATAATATTAAATTCAAACCCATTTATGTAAAAACACACAGTTCGGTCTATCTTAATGTTGTTGTTAACCAGACTGCTGCCGGTGGAGGTGTTCAAAAAACATTGAACCAACAACGTATTAATATTAAGGGGGCTCTAAAAGTATTACATCGTACCCCTGAGGTCGCGCCTCACCCATTAGCTGCACATCCGCGTGTTCCTGTTGAAGTCAGAGATAAAATTAAAAATACTTTTTTATTGCTAGGCAAAAACGAAATTGGTAGAGCGTTACTTGCAAAAATACCCATAAAAAAAGTTGGCGAGGCAAACGTCACCGACTACTCACCACTAAAGAAATTCAACCTCGAAAAATTTCACGTAAAATAATTACTAACTAAATGCATCTGAATTTCGGTATACGTGAAAAACTGCTTGCTCCTCAGTTACTCGGGGTTTCAGTAATTATTGCTATAATTCTTTTTTACTGGCAGCCAAGTCAGTTATACAAAGCTAAACAAGACTTCATTGAAAGCCAAACCAACCTAATAAAGACATTAACGCCCAGTATTATCCAGAATATATTAGCCAATGATTTATCGGAGTTACACCGGGTATTTGAAAACTCACTACTCATTCATAAAAACGAATGGCGCTTTATACAACTAAATAATCCTGATAACAAAAAACTCTACCCCATCTTCAGCAGAAAACCAGAACCGTCAGATACTTTAATTAAAATAAAGCTTACTATTGAGGAAGAAAATGAAATCTTTGGTTATGTACTGTTATATACAGACTGGAAAAAAGCCAGGAATAAAGAACTCGAAGACATTCGCCTGTTAGAAATTTTCTCGATCTTACTTTTTATTGTCATAGCAATATTCAGTTTTATTTTGCAAACAAAATGGATATATAACCCCATTTTAAAATTGAAAGATTTAACATCGCAATTATCACAAGGACAGTATCAAACAAAGTTACCCGTAATCACATCAGATGAAGTAGGCTTGTTGACAAACTCAATAGAGAAAATGCGTATCAAGATACAATCCACGCTTGATAAACTCACAAACAAAGAAAAAATGACACGCGCAATTCTTGAAACAGCGCCTGACGCAATAATCACAATGAATACAAAAGGTATCATTACCTCTTTTAATCCCGGGGCAGAAAATATTTTTAAATATAGTGCTGACGAGATAATTGGGCAAAATGTTAACAAGCTTATGCCCCATGATATGGCTATTCATCATGATAAGTATATTTCACATTTCAAAAATGGTGGTTCCGCAACTATTGGTAAAAATAGAGAATTAAACGGGCTAAGAAAAGATGGTTCCATTTTCCCGATTGAAATAACCATTAATGCAAACCATATTGAAGGAGAACTCCTTTTTACCGGCGTATTGCGTGATATTACTGAACGCAGAAAAATAGAAAAAATAAAAAATGAATTCGTTTCAACCGTCAGCCATGAACTTCGTACCCCTCTTACAGCGATCAAAGGTTCATTAGATATTGTTACAAATAGCCTTAATATTGAACTCAATGTACAAGCCTCCACCATGCTCGACGTTGCCAATCGCAATGTTGAGCGTTTATTAACATTAATTAATGATATTCTTGATGTTGCAAAACTTGAATCAGGTGAAATTAATTTTACCAATGAAAAAATCAATATCATAAGTTTCATTAAAGACATTATTGAAATAAATCAACAGTACGCAGAAAAACATCATACCCGTTTCAAATGCACTAACTGTTATGAAGATATTTTTGTGATAGCAGATAAAACCAGGCTTGCACAAGTCATGTGTAACTTATTGTCAAATGCGGCTAAATATTCTCCTAAAGATATTCCTGTAGAAATATTCACTTCTATTAACAATGGCATGTTACGTGTAAACATTAAAGATTACGGAAAAGGCATACCTAAAGAATTTCATGACAAGCTCTTTGATAAGTTCACCCAATCAGACAGTAGCGATACCCGCGAGGTCGGCGGAACAGGGCTGGGGCTAAATATTTCAAAAATGATTATGGATAAACTTGGTGGCAATATAGGCTATTCGACCATTGAAGGGAAAGAAACGACTTTCTATATCGAATTACCTGTTTTTAAAGAAGATAATTAACTCCATAACTTTTTTCTTAAGCCATAAAAAAACCCCTGTACCAGGGGCTTTTATTTGTCAGAAAAATTCTAATCCTCAAAACGGTATGTCATCATCAAAATCATTATTTGCTGGTGCCGGAGCAGATTGTGCAGGTGCAGATTGAGTTCCAAAATCAGATGAGCTGGACTGGTTTTGATCAAAATCACTGCTGCCACCACCACGTGAATCTAACATTTGCATTTCATTAGCAATAACTTCGGTAGTCCAGTGATCGGCACCATTTTTATCCTGCCACTTACGTGTTTGAAGTTTACCTTCGATATAAATTTTTGAACCTTTCTTTAAGTATTCACCGACGATTTCAGCTAAACGACGGAAAAATACCACCCTGTGCCATTCTGTTTTATCAACCTGTTCACCGGTATTTTTATCTTTCCAGCTTTCACTTGTTGCAACAGTAATGTTTGCAACAGCATTACCATTTGGCATGTATTTCACTTCAGGATCCTGCCCCAAATTACCAATTAAAATGACTTTGTTTACACCCCTGGCCATACTTTTTTCTCCAATTTCTCTCTAATATTTTTCTTAAAGTTTATAAATTTATAATTTCTTCATCTTCAACTGCAGCAAATTGATGTACCTCATCCATATTCACCTGCTGTTTATCGAGCTTTAAATAAGCCACACCATCTTCTGCGATAACCGTAACATCCATGACACCGGGTAATATTGATAACCCTCTAATTATTCCCTCAGCCTGCTCTTTATTAACTTCGCCCACTTTCATTAAGTAGCTGGTATAAAAATGTGGGCGCTTCATGGTGATAGCCATCCCGGCCCATAGCATCAGCAGCATAACATTAAAACTGGCAACACCGGCGATACCAAAACTTTCACTTAATGCTCCACCTGCAAGGCCTCCCAGGAAAACACCTAAAAACTGTGCCGTTGAATATGCTCCCATTGCCGTACCTTTATGTGCAGCGGGCGCCATTTTCGCCACTAATGAAGGCATACTGGCTTCAAGCAGGTTAAACGCAGAAAAGAATAACCATAACATGATCACGAAGCCCACCATAGAGCTGGTAAACAATGGTAAACCCAGCTGGCTAACTGACAAGATCATAATGGAACCGATAAGTACTTGTTTTATCTTGCGTTTTTTCTCAGCCAAAATAATAAATGGAACCATAGTCAAAACAGAACAAAATAAAACGGGCAAATACAGGTGCCAATGTAGCTCCAGTGCAAATCCCAGTTCATCACGCATAATCCCCGGCAAGACCACAAACTGGCTAACCAAAATGAAGTGTAAGATGAAAATACCGCCATCAAGACGGAGTAACTGACGATCAGTCAAAGCCTGGCGTAACCAGCTAACTTCCACCTCGGCATCACGATGAAAGCGAGTAATAACAGGTGTCGGTACCCAGAACTGTGCCACCATCATTCCCCCTATAGCAAGAAGTGCGGTAATCCAGAAAATTCCTTCAACGCCAAACCAGCCATGAAGCATGGGACCAAAAATTAAAGCCAGCGCAAAAGATAACCCGATACTCATACCAATTGAGGCCATCACTTTTATTCGATGTTCTTCACGAGTGAGATCAGCAGCCAAAGCCATAACAGCACTCGCAATAGCGCCC
>JAOUOK010000195.1 GCA_029880425.1 Gammaproteobacteria bacterium | reverse complement strand
GCGATGAGTTCAACAGGGGCAGTTGAGTGACCCTGTTGAATAATCAGCAGTTTAGGTTAAATAACGTTACTTGTTAGCACTTTGTGCTGCATTTAAAAGGTCTTTACCGATATCTTTTTCAAACTTTTTCCATACCGGTTTCATTTTAGCTACCCATGCTTGACGTTGCGCTGGTGTTAATTGACGAACCTTGGTACCGGCATCAATAATTTTTTGACGGTTAGCAAGGTTAACCTTGGTTGACTCACTGTTACGTGCTTCTGTAACTTCTTTTAAGATGGTACCTAGTTGATTACGTACATCTGCTGGCAGGCCATCCCACCACTTGGTTGAAGTCACGACCAGGTAATCAAGAATGCCATGGTTAGTTTCAGTAACGCCATCCTGTACTTCAAAGAATTTTTTACCATAAATGTTTGACCACGTATTAGCCTGTCCATCAATAACGCCGGTTTGTAATCCACCATAAACTTCTTTAAAGGACATTTTCTGTGGGCTGGCACCGAGTTGTTCAATCTGGGCAACGAGTACATCTGAAGTCTGTACGCGGAACTTAAGACCTTTTGCATCTGTGGGGCTGATTAATGGCTTGTTAGCTGACATTTGTTTCATACCGTTATGCCAGTATGCCAGGCCTTTTAAACCACGGCGAACCATGGAGTCTTTTAATTTTTGACCAGCTGCTGAGTTTTGGAAACGATCAACAGCATCGATATCGTTAAACAGGAAAGGAAGATCAAAAATACGGAATTTCTTGGTGAACTTCTCAAACTTGGATAAGGAGGGTGCGGCTAACTGGACATCACCATTTAGCATAGCTTCAAGCACTTTCTTATCATCATAAAGTGTTGAGTTAGGAAAAACCTGCAGACACGCTTTACCGTTCATTTCTTCATTAACACGTTTTTCGAGTAACGACGCGGCAATGCCCTTAGGGTGTTTATCAGTATTGGTAACATGACTAAACTTGATAACGATTTCGCCTTTATCACAGTTTGCTACAGCTATAGTGCTGGCGCTTAATAACGCAATACTAAGAGGTAATGCAAGAATGCTTTTTTTCATCTCTATCTCCTGTTCGCCCTGTCACTATTAATAAATAGTTGACTGGATTTGTTATTGTAATGTTTTATAAAACCCGGGTTCATTTCTTTGAACGAGGTTACTTAAGTGCATAAGGTATATCAACATAAATATTATATGTTACTAAAATCAGTATATTAAGCTTTACTTATAGAATAAGATTTTAAAAAAATACGTGGTTAGCTGCGAGATAACGTGTTTTTTATTTGAATACTTTATCTGTGAGCTATGTTTTTGACGTTAACCAGGACGAGTAAGGAAGCTTGGGACCGCGTTAAATAGGAAGTATTCAAATGTATTGTTTTTATTATTGTAGTGGATGGCTATACTGTTTTTTATAGGAAGAAACTTGTTCTTTTTTTAAAGAAGCTTTCACACGGCTATGGATAAGAATTTTTAATATATTATTTATACATAAATTGACGTGGATCAAATCGCCCCGTTATTGACTGGTGGAGCATATTAAAAGGAAAGTCAGGTTATTGTTAAATGTGATTATCTACAGATTATGTGGGTTAATTGTTTATCAATAGCGGGTAAGGTAAAGATATACATAAGTATATAAGGGGGTGCTTAAATGAGCCTGGTTGAAGAATTAATAGCTGAAAATAATGAGATTAAAGAGCTGAGTACTGTACTGGAAGATCTTATTTCAAATCCATCTATGCGCACTAACAGTATTTTTTGTGAATTGCTTCAGCGTTTTCAAAATAAGCTGGGTAGCCACTTAAAACATGAGGCGAGATCGATTTATTCTGATCTTCTTAATGATGCGGATAAAAATAAAAACAAGATTGCCAGTGAATTTTTAAGTAATACACGTGAACTTGAACGAATTCAATCAAGCTATGTAAAACGCTGGTGTAATAATAATAACGATAACCAGCAAGAGTTTGAAAAAGAAACAAAAGATATGTTTAAACTGGTGAAAGATCGTATTCAGATGGAAGAATCGCATTTATTCAGTGCACTATAAAATTTAAAAATACTGAAAAGAAAGGATTGATTTAATTAAAATTATTATGTTCCTTTTAGCAAAGTGTACATTTTTTTGCTAAATAATTTTTATTTTCAGGACTAAAATTAATCGCCCCCGTAACTTCACTGATCACCAATAGTCTTTTTAATCACGGTTTTTCTTAAATATTAATTTAACTAAATTTAAACAAGGACAGGTTGAATAAAATATATAAATGTTTACGTGATGCGTCATGGCCGTACCAACTACAACGATCTTGACCTGTGCAACGACGATCCCACTGCAGATGTTCACCTGAATGAAATGGGTAAAAAACAGGCCGAGACAGCAGCGGAAAAACTGCGCGATCTTAAACTTGATCGTATTATTGTTTCACCTTTACCACGTACACGACAGACCGCGGAAATAATTAATCGCTATCACCAGCTGGAAATAGAGACTCACCCGGCTATTTCTGATATTCGATCGGGCTTTGATGGAAGAGCGGTTGATGAATATTTTGCCGCCATTGCTTACGATCCACTGAATGCCAGGGTGAATAGTGGAGAGTCTTTACTTGATCATAAAAAGCGTGTGCTCAGTTTTATTAACTGGTTAAAGCAACAGCCACAGGGAAATATACTTGTGGTGGCACATGAGGAGACTTTACGGGTATTTAAGTCCTGTTTTGATGGTGATGTGGAAAATGAGCATTTACGTGATATTCATATTGGCAACTGTGACTATACACGTTACACCTTAAGTCCTGAGAATATAAACAAACCGTGAACCAGGTATATTTTTGTCACGAATATGGCATAAGAATCCCATTTGCTCATATGATTATATGGGCTATTATTTACTATACCTTCTGTATTCATCATATATAAATAGAATAATAGATGACGGCACACGTATTCATTAAGAAATAACAATAATGGAATAATTATGATTAAGAAAATATTTTTAACGTTATTCGTCCTTGTTGCAATTGTAGCAGGCGCGGGTTATTTCCTTTTTTTAAAATTCATTACCCCTGAAGATTTGCCAGCTAAAGTAATGAATGCAGAAGAAGCAATTGCCACCAAAGGTACAATTGCCATTACCAGTGTTGATATGACGTATGTTCGTCGTATCGAAGATTTATTTAAGCAAATAAAAGATCCTCGTCCCCTGGCAGCTCCAAAACAAGGTAAAACTGAAAAAACACTTTTTGATAAGTTAAATGATCGGGGTGTTAATTTAATTAATGATACAGACTATGGTTTAGCTGCAATTAATGTTGCAGAGAAGAAGCCGGCCTATACTGTTGTATTATTCGGGCGTTTTTCGCCAGGTAAGTTAAAAAATGCGATTGGCCAGGATTATGTTGTTGATGAGAATACGGCTAATTACTGGTTAATTTCAAAGAATGCTGAAGAGGAGAAAAAAATTGATCCCTGTGCAGTGAAGACAGCTGTTAAAACTTCAGCACCTAAACAATACGCATTGCATATTCAAAGTGATCGAATTTTATTATCCAGCCCTGAACAGATGCCCGTACTGCTTAAACGTTTTTCCTCTAATGCACGTGCCGGGGTATCACTAAGTAAATGGCGCGCGTTTAGAAAAGAAAAAGCAGTAGCAGGTGCCTTTATTGCACCTAAAGATGCAAAAAAAGGTGCGGTTGATCTTCCTTCCGCTTTACTTTTAGGCGCTCTTGCAAACCAGCCTTTGCAGGATCTATACGCGGGGGCAGTGGTCAAGCTGGTACCGGAACCCGGCTTTACCTTGCTTGTTGATGCGCATTCGAGTGATGCAACATGGCCAGCAGAAGTAAAAGCAAATTTTGATACATCGGTCAAGGAAAGTGTAAGTGATCTGGATGGAATGCCAACGTTGATCGCGTTGATTAAGACTTTAAACCTTCATGCAGAAGGAAATGTTTTACGCTTTAATACCATGGTCAACAGGAAAACACTGGATAATCTCGAAAAAATTCCTGGTGAGTTTTTACAAATGGCATTTTCCGGGGTATTTGACGGGCAGAAGAGTGGTCCTGCAGGTGAAGAGCAGGTTATGAAGGACAGTGATGTTGAGCAATATCAACCACAGTTTTCTTTCTCGTCGGTTCAGCCGTTTGAAATAAAGAGCAACTTTCATCAACCTGATGTTATTGCGGGTCCATTTGGTTTCAGGTTAAAGAAAATGGGTTTGTTCGCAACAGATGATTCAGTGATTGAGTTAACCATTACTACCGATGGCAAAGGTTTTGAGAACCTCTCTGGTGAACTCATGCATAGTTCAGACAAGTTACCAGCCGCGAGTTTATCAATTACCCGTGTTGAAGATTTAGAGGGTAACAACCTTTTAAGAGATGAGCAGTGTGGCAAGTCACGTAATAATGCACACACATCATTGCACACAACGCGCGATAAAGAGTTTGTTGATGGCACATGGATAACGAAGTCAATTAAGGTAAGTGGTGATAAAAGTGTTCGTTTGCAACAAAACGTTTTATTAGCACAGGTTGCAAAAATAAAAGGAAAAATAGCAGTACGGGCAGCAACAAAAACAAGGACACAAACTGTACGTCCTCCTTATGCGCGTAAGGTCATAGAAACAGATAAGGTACGTATGTATTTTAGAAAG
>JAOUOK010000194.1 GCA_029880425.1 Gammaproteobacteria bacterium | reverse complement strand
GCTTAATTCCGTTAGTACTGTTTAAATCTTCAATATAAGTATGTTGCATATGCAAAAATGAAGCATGTACGCCACTCACCGTAGGATCATCTAAAACAATATCATTAGTCGGCTTTCTGCCTACCGTAGTAGTTTCTTTAGATAAGTCATACTCCTTAATGACAGTCCCCTGATGCGTAATTATTAATCTAGCCATAAATCTTTCTCTTAAATTATATATATAACATTAAAATATTTTGAGCATCACTTACAAGCGGCCAGTATCACAGATACATTATCATGCCCGCCATTTTCTTTCGCCAGTTTCACAAGTTCATGACTTGCCCGTTCCAGATCATCTCTTGTTTTAACTAATACAGAAAATATTTGCTGATCATCTATCATGTCACTTAATCCATCAGAACATAATAAGTAAATATCATTTTTTTCAATATCCATCTTTGAAACATCAACTTTTACATCTTCTGCGATACCTAACGCACGGGTAATTAAATTGCGATTAGTTGAATTCATCGCTTCTTCTTCACTCATGTAGCCATTATCAATCATTTCCTGGACTAATGAATGATCTGTTGTCACCTGCGTCAGTTCACCTTTTCGGAAGCGATAAATTCGTGAATCACCAACACTGGCGAGAATAACTGAATTGTTATGAAATAACGCCATAACAACCGTGGTACCCATACCGTTACATTCAGGATGAGTTTTTGCATGCTGATTTATTTCATCATTTGCAAAAATTACTGCCTCATGAACTGCTTCCTCGTAGTTCATATCACCACCATCTTTTATATCAGGTGATAAAACATCTTCAAGTGCATCACTAATACTGGTAACAGCTAACTCGCTGGCAACTTCACCGGCATTATGGCCACCCATTCCATCTGCCAGAATAACCAGTCCTGACTCGATGAACCACGAGATAAAATCTTCATTATGGTCCCTGACCAGGCCTTCATCGGTGAGCCCATAAATATCAAGTTTCGGTGTTTTATTCACGATAATAAACTCACTTTACTCTTCATCGAACCGAACTTTACAACGACGTAAAGCACTCACCAGCTGTTCACCAGACTGGAAGCGTCGATCTATATCCTTATGTAATGCTTTATTAATTATTTTAGCGACACATGCGGGTAATTCCGGGTTAAACATCCGGATATCCGGATGCTTTTCATTAGCAATTTTATACATCAAGCTGGCAAGTGATTCACCCACAAAAGGAAGTTCACCCGTTAGCAGCTGATACATTGTAATACCCAGTGAAAATAAATCTGAACGACCATCAACACGATTTCCGGCTAACTGTTCAGGAGACATGTATGAGGGGCTTCCTAAAATTGTACCTGTTTTTGTTTTACTGGTATCGGTTAGGCATGCTACACCAAAATCTGTTACTTTCAGTACACCCGTATCCCGGTCATAAATTATATTAGCCGGTTTAATGTCACGATGAACTACTCGTTGCTTATGCGCATAATCAAGTGCGTCCGCCACTTTAATAATGACATCCATCACTTCTAATGCAGGTAATAAATCTGCTTGCTTGGAATAACCTAAAAGATCAATACCCTTAAGATAATCCATTGCGATATATGACATATCCTGATCTTCACCCACATCATAAATCGTCACGATATTTGGATGATTTAAACGTCCGGCCGTTTCAGCTTCACGGAAGAACCGCTCTTTAACCTCTGCAAGTTTCTCACCTTCAAATTCCTGTGAAAGCATTAATGTTTTAATTGCTACGGTTCGACCGATTTTAGGATCATGACCAAGATATACCATACCCATGGCACCACGCCCAATTTCCTTATCAACCTGGTAGCGGCCTAACATTGGTTTCTCCATACCGGTATTACTGACCACCAGTGTTCCATTTGCACTTGGTGCACCACTGCCACCTAGTACAATCGCATTCGATACTTCTGCATTTCGTGCTAAACGTTCAGAAACATCTCTGAATTTTGCATCGTAGTCCTGTATAAATTCAAAAACAGGTATTGATTTATTAAACTGGCGTTTACGTTCGTAATCGAGCCCAAGGTTATACATTTGTTCAAGCAATGCGGTGTTAACAATACACTTCCGGTATTTTTCCATTGCCTGGTCAAGGTTATTCTGGGCATGAAATGATTGTCCAAGTAACTGGTTAGCTTGTGAAAGCTCAATTTTTATTGCGTTTAAATGTGAGTCAACAAATTTTTTCGCAGCCAATACCAGGTGACCAATTATTAATGCGAATAAAGGTGTCATCATAGGTAACCAGGTAGACTGTGCAACCATGGAAATAAAATGAACATTTAAAATTGCGATCAACAAAATACCACTAATGGCCATACCTGTTGCCATGCGGAAACGTGGTAATAAAAACATCAGGTATAAACCAATTAACAGCAAAAATGATAATTGAGCGATCAGGCTCCATGCCGGTACTTCGTATAATTCATCATTTAATAAACTTGAAACCTTGTGCGCGACAACACGAACCGGTGCCATCACTTCACCAATAGGCGTGACCTGGGGTAACGCATGCTGCGGAGCCGTGACGCCAATAAGAATTGTTTTATTACGTAACTCGCTACGACTTACCTTTCCTTCCAATACATCCAGGATAGAAAACTCAGGGAATGCACTTTCAGATTTTTTTCCTTTATAAAATTTTGGATAGATACGAAGTTTGTGATCAACCTTGATTTTTTCTTTGTCTAAAGTAACCGTATGCTTTTTCAAATCAACCTTAATACTACGTGGCGATAAGGCCCGGTTCCTTGCCGCCATCATTAACACAAATGAAGGCACGTAGTCCTGGCCATATTTCATCACCAGTGGTTCATTGCGGATATGCGATCGGTCAACCCCCAGGTACAAGGTACCTGCCCCTCCTGCCTGGCGGCTCATTTTTTCAATCGGTGGATAAAGTTTTTCCGTACTTAAAATAGGATCAGGAATAAACCAGTTCATCCACGACTGTTTTTCTGGTTTCTCGCCGGATATCCCGGTAAGTCGATAGCGCTTGATATACTCAGGTAAACCAGAAGGTGGAGTTTTGGATTTAAGATTGTCTAAAAAGGGAATTGCCAGAACAACCCGGCCTGAAGAGTAGAGGCTACTGGCAAATATCTGATCCGTATCCATACTGGCAGCGGCACTGCGCAATAAGCGTTTAATCCGTACTGTATTTGAACCCTTATCTTTATCCACCAGGTTTTTTAAGGCTTCAATATACTCAAGGCCATGGGTACTTTGTTCACGATCAAGTGGTAGAACAAAACCAATTACTGCGGGACGAGAATTTGCAACCTTATTTGTCGCTTCAGCTAAAATATTTCGTGGCCAGGGCCAGCCACCTTTTGCTTCTAACGCAGCTTCATCAATCTTGATAATGACAACATCCTGGTTGGCCGATTTTGTTGAAGAAAAACGTACCCCAAGATCATAGCCAGTCAGCTCAATGTCACGGTTTAACTCAGTGACCGCCCCTAACATAGACAGCACCATAATGACGAAGCCAATTATCCAGTCTGATTGCCAATATTTTTTCACGAAAAAGATAAATCCTTATTATTATTCTGTATTTTATAACGACTTAATATAACGTAAATCCTGCGAGCAAAACATATCAGAACGGGCCTGAAACACATTTCTTCCTTTTATATCGGTCACATTTCCGGCTTCATGAATAAAAAAAGGGCTAACTGGTTAAAATTCATCCAATCAGCCCCTGATTTAAGCCCTTTTTTATGTTCAGGGCCTTTAATTAATGCTTAACTTTCCTGAACAGTCGTGGGTTTACGTAGCTTTATATGTAATTCACGTAATTGGGCTTCGCTCACGTCCGATGGTGCCTGGGTTAATAAGCAACTGGCAGATTGCGTTTTCGGGAATGCCATCACATCACGTATCGACGTGGCACCTGAAAGTAACATCACCAGGCGATCCAGACCAAACGCGATACCGCCATGAGGAGGACAACCGTATTTCAATGCATCAAGCAGGAAGCCAAATTTTTCTTCTGCTTCTTCATCGCTGATACCCAGTGCTTTCAATACTTTCTTTTGCACCTGCTCACGGTAAATACGCATTGAACCACCGCCTAATTCCATGCCATTGAGTACCATGTCATAGGCACGGGAGTAACAGTTACCCGGATCTGATTCAAGCAAATCAAGATCACTTTCTTTTGGTGAAGTGAAAGGATGATGCAATGCATGCCAGCGTTTGCCCCCTTCATCCCATTCGAACATTGGGAAATCAACGACCCAGAGGGGTTCCCATTCACCTTGCATCAGCTCTAAATCTTCACCCAACTTAACTCGTAATGCCCCTAAAGCTTCATTCACGATTTTGGCCTTATCCGCACCAAAGAATACGATATCACCATCTTCAGCATGAGTGCGTTGCATGATGCCATCAACCGCTTCATCAGGTAAGAACTTGAGAATCGGAGACTGTAAACCATCGCGGCCTTTAGCCAGCTCATTAACCTTGATATAGGCCAGGCCTTTAGCACCGTAGATACCCACAAACTTGGTGTACTCATCGATGTCTTTACGACTCAATTTTCCACCCTGCGGTAAACGCATCGCAGCAACCCTGCCCTTTTCGTCATTAGCTGGGCCAGAAAAGACTTTAAATTCAACGTCTTTTAGTAAGTCAGCAATATCAATCAAT
>JAOUOK010000193.1 GCA_029880425.1 Gammaproteobacteria bacterium | reverse complement strand
CAGCTTATCCGGAAAAGGATAAAGCTGTTCAATACGAATAATAGCTGTATCATCTATTTTTTCTTTTCGCCTGCGCGCTAACAAATCATAAAACACCTTTCCACTACATAAGATAACGCGTTTAATTTTTTGATCTTCCAGCTCATCAACTTCCGGAATAACCATTTGAAATTCCCCATCTGTTAAATGACTGAGTTCACTCGAAGCCACAGGATGTCGTAGTAAACTTTTGGGTGTCATAACAATGAGGGGACGACGACATAACATTAACATCTGGCGGCGTAATAAATGGAATATCTGGCAAGCTGTTGTCGGTACACAAACCTGCATATTATGCTGTGCACACAGTTGTAAAAACCGTTCCAGCCTGGCTGAAGAATGCTCAGGACCCTGTCCTTCAAGTCCATGCGGTAAAAACATGACTAAACCGGACAGGCGTGCCCACTTTTGTTCACCTGCGCTGATAAATTGATCAATAACAACCTGGGCATTATTTGCAAAGTCACCAAACTGGGCTTCCCAGATAGTTAACGTTTTGGGATCGGTAGTGGCATAGCCATATTCAAAAGCAAGTACCGCAGCTTCAGATAATAATGAATTAATAACAAGAAAATTTCCTTTTGCATCTTTCAAATTACGTAGAGGCACATAAGCAGCATTATCATGTTGATTATTTAATACCGCGTGACGATGAAAAAAAGTCCCGCGGCCACTGTCCTGGCCTGAGAGCCTGACGTTAAATCCTTCAGAAACTAAACTTGCATAAGCCATGGTTTCAGCAAAACCCCAGTCCACTGCAACTTCACCTTTCGCCATTTTGTTTCGGCTATCCATAATTTTATTTACCGTGGGATGTAATTCAAAACCACCAGGTAAAACGGTTAATTGTTTATGCAAATCAACGATAGTTTCTTTAGTTACTTTTGTATTAATCGGTAACATGCAGTTGTTACCTTTGTAGTCAGCCCAGCTTTCCATGAAAGGATGTTTCTTTTTCTCAACCTTTATAAACTCGGGGACGACCGAATGCATTGTTTCCAAAGCTTCACGATAATTTCGGGTATATTCTTCTACATCATGTTGCTCAATACTTTTTTCTTTTAATAATTTATTCGCATACACCTGTCGCGTGGTTTGCATTTCCTTGATATGTTTATACATCACAGGCTGAGTCGCCATTGGCTCATCGGCTTCACTGTGCCCGTGACGGCGATAACAAACCAGGTCAATAACAACATCCTTGTTAAACTTCATACGGTAATCCAGTGCCATCTGTGTCACCAGTAAAACGGCCTCAGGGTCATCACCATTAACATGGAATATTGGAGCATTCACCATTTTGACGACATCAGTACAATATAATGTTGAACGTGCATCTTCCTGGTTACTAGTGGTAAAACCGATTTGATTATTAATCACTATATGGATGGTACCCTTTGTCGAATACCCGCGTGACTGAGACATATTGAGTGTTTCCATATTAATACCCTGGCCTGCAAACGCAGCATCACCGTGTATCAAGACAGGAATAACTTTATTGCCTTTATTATCATTAATATTATCTTGTCTTGCCCGAACCGAACCTTCGATTACCGGCCCAACTATCTCAAGATGTGAGGGATTAAATGCAAGTGAAATATGAACAACACCGCCTTCTGTTTTGTGGTTTGAAGCAAATCCCATGTGGTACTTCACATCACCCGTACCGTTATCAATATTATTTTTCCCTTCAAACTCCATGAAAAGATTTTCCGGTGATTTACCCATGATATTAACCAGTACGTTTAAACGTCCACGGTGAGCCATGCCAATAACGATTTCCTTAACCCCGTGCTTACCGCCTGATCGTTGAATCAATCCTTTCAACATGGGTATCAGGCTCTCACCCCCTTCGAGTGAGAAGCGCTTTTGCCCGACATATTTAACATGAAGATATTGCTCTAATCCTTCAGCGGCAATGAGTTGCTTAAGTAACTCATGCTTTATTTCTTTTGAATACGGAGGATTACCCTGTCGACCTTCCAGGTAATTCTGGATCCAGCGCTTTTCCTTTGTATCAGTCATGTGCATGTATTCTGCACCGATACAACTCAGGTAAGTCGATTCTAAAATTTTTAGAATTTCTGCTAATGTTGCGGTACCAGGACCAACCAGTGACCCCGTGTTAAACACGGTATTGAGATCATTTTTGTCCAGTTGATAATATTCGAGTGTAAGCTCAGGAATATCGACCCTATTATCCTTACCAAAAGGATTAATCCTGGCCCATTGATGTCCACGAAAACGATGCGCATTGATAAGTTGTAAAACCTTAACCTGTTTCTCATCGACTGCATTTTGCCGGGATGACTTTCCAGGTGTGAATGAAGTTTTATCGATATGACGAAATTGTTCTTTTATCTCTTTATGTGGAATATCGGGCTGACCAGCCTGCATTTGTAAATTATCAAAATACTCTCGCCATTTTGGGTCAATATTAGCTTTATCCTCAAGGTATGCTTCGTACAATTGTTCCAGATATGCCGCGTTACCACCGGCTAAAGCTGAGTTTTCCCATAATGTTTTTAATTTATTTTTATTCACTGGAAAATCTTCACCGTTGAGATAATCACAATACCGTCAATTAATTTGTCGGTCGTCCCGGAAATTTCTATAGCATTTAGTGACACTGTCTTAAAATTAATACTATTTATATAACAATAATAGTTTAAAAAGCCTATGCAGCAAAAAATCTCTTAAAACTTTGCCTTAAAATTCACCGAATATTTATTGGTGAATTGGTGATGTCAGGATTGCTAAAATTTAAAAATAAAAAAGCCTTACATGAGTAAGGCTTGAAAAGAGAATAATGACCGTCTGTAACCTATTCAGAAATAATTCCATCCACCAGGTGAAGAATACGATCCATCTTATTTGCAAAATTCAGGTCGTGGGTTACCACGACAAAACTGGTATTCAATTCACGGTTTACTTCCCTCATCAGTTCGTAAACCTGCCCGGCTGTTTTACCATCAAGATTGCCCGTAGGTTCATCCGCCAATACACAGGCAGGACTTGTCACCAGGGCCCGCGCTAAAGCTGCACGTTGTCGTTCACCACCCGATAATTCACCCGGCTTATGACCAACACGATGTCCCAGTCCAACCCGTTCAAGCATACGCTGTGCTTTTTGACCCGCTTCTTTTGTCTCAGTACCTCGAATTAGCAATGGCATGGCAACATTTTCAAGGGCCGTGAATTCAGGAAGTAAATGATGAAACTGGTAAACAAACCCCAGTTGTTGATTACGCAGAATGCCGCGCTGACTTTCATTAAGTGAAGCCATGTCATTACCTGCAACTTCGACCCGTCCACTCGTCGGCAAATCCAGCCCTCCAAGTAATTGTAACAAGGTACTTTTTCCTGAACCCGAAGAGCCAATAATTGCAACCTGTTCACCTTTGTTTATTTGAAGTGCAATATTTTTTAAAACAGTCACTTCAGCGGGTCCCTCGGTAAACGTCTTATGAATACCTTCACACTTTAAAACAAGATCAGAAGCATGATTATTCATAACGTAATGCCTCCGCAGGTTGAGTTTTACTCGCACGCCATGCAGGGTAAAGTGTCGCGACCAGGCCTAAAAGTAACGAGATAGAACAAATAGTCCATACATCATTCCAGTGTAAATCTGAAGGTAAGACGCTGATGTAATACACAGCGGGATCAAGAATTTGAATACCCAGCAGACCTTCGATAAAGGGAACGACTGTATCCAGGTTTAACGACAAACTCACCCCACCTACGGTACCCAGCAATGTTCCAATGATGCCAATGATGGCTCCTTGCACCATAAAAATGCCCATAATACTACGCGGTGAAGAACCCAGGGTTCGCAAAATAGCGATATCACTTTGCTTATCTGTTACCACCATGACCAGGGTTGAAACAATATTAAACGCGGCGACCGCAACAATAAGTAGTAATAATAAAAAGATCATACGCTTTTCAATTTTCACTGCCCGGAACCAGTTAGCATGGTAACTACTCCAGTCCCTTACCCAGTAATCAGTAAGGGTGTTTTCCTGTAGCTCTTCTCGGGTAACTGGAGCTGCAAATAAGTCACTGAGCTTGGCACGCACACCGGTCACCCGCCCCTTCATACGAAATAAACGCTGTGCATCATGCATATGAATGAGCGCCATCGAGCTGTCATATTCATACATGCCGATGTAAAAAATTCCAACCACGGTAAAACGCTTTAAGCGTGGCGCCACCCCTGCGGGTGTAACATTGGCACTGGGAGTTACCATGGTAACTTTATCGCCTACGTGCACTCCTAAAATTCGGGCTAAATCCTGGCCTAAAATTACGCCAAACTTACCTGCTTTAAGATCAGTAAAACGGCCACTTTTCATTTTCTCTGAAACATTGGAAACGGAAGGTTCATGCTCTGGCAACACACCACGGATTAAGGAACCATTAACACTGCTTCCATTTATCAACATACCTTGCTTTTCTATATATGGCGCAGCCGCAATAACATTTTGATGTGTCCGGGTCTTCTCAAGTACTTTTGGCCAGTTTCTCAAACCGCTATCAAAATCAGTTACGGTGAGATGCGATACCATATCTAAAATACGTTCACGTACTTCTTTCTCAAAGCCGTTCATCACGGATAAAACCGTAATCAACGCGGTTACACCCAGTGCAATCCCCAGCA
>JAOUOK010000192.1 GCA_029880425.1 Gammaproteobacteria bacterium | reverse complement strand
GAGGTGACCATGAAACCTTCTACTTCGGTTGATTTACAACTGGCTGATGCGGAAAAGGTGATGCGCCTGGTTGATATGCTCGAAGATCTTGATGATGTGCAAAATGTGTACACAAATGCTGACTTTTCTGATGACGTAATGCAGCAACTGGCCTAAGTGATTGAATATTAATTAAAAAACAAGAAAAAAGGGGAGTTATGACTCCCCTTTTTCTTTGTCCAGTTACCTTGTATCCTTCATTACTATGAAACGAATTTTAGGCATTGATCCCGGTTCGCGTTTTACCGGGTTTGGCATTATTGAACTTAATGCTGGCCGCTCGATATGGCTTAATAGCGGCTGTATTCGTGTACAGGGAGATAGCCTGGCCGAGAAACTGTGTATTATTTCCGAGGGGTTGAATAATTTACTCGATGAGTTTCAACCTGATGAAATGGCGATAGAAAAAGTATTTGTCAGCCGTAACGTGGATTCCGCGTTAAAGCTTGGACAAGCCCGGGGTGCGGCCATTTCAACCGTCGCCCTGAGAAAAATTCCCGTGAGTGAATATACACCCACGCAGATAAAAAAAGCGGTGGTGGGAAAAGGTAACGCGGCGAAAACACAGGTACAGCATATGGTGGTAAATTTATTGGGTTTATCCAGTGCTCCGCAGGAAGATGCGGCTGATGCGCTAGCCATTGCTTTGTGTCATGCACACACCGGGCAAACACTGGGAAACCGGATTGAAGCACTTTCAAATACAACACGTGCTCGAAAAGTACGATAACAATAAAAACTTACATAAAAGATACATATGATAGGACGCCTAAAAGGTATATTACTGACCAAGCAACCACCAACATTATTGTTAGATGTTAATGGTGTCGGCTATGAAGTTGATGCACCGATGTCGACATTTTACCAGTTACCAGATGTTAAGCAGGAAGTGATATTACATACCCACCTGGTTGTACGTGAAGATGCACAACAGCTCTGTGGTTTTGCCACAGAAGCAGAACGGCGTATGTTCAGAAGCCTGATAAAAATTAACGGGGTAGGCGCACGCCTGGCGTTGAGTATTTTATCGGGTATTAGTGCAGATGATTTTGCACGTTGTATTCAGGATAACGATACTGCAACACTGGTTAAATTACCGGGTGTGGGTAAGAAAACAGCCGAACGACTAGTTATCGAAATGCGGGATAAACTAAAAGACTGGCACACGGCTATTCCTGGAAGCAGCCAGGGTTTTGAAGGCATGATCGAAGTTGGGCATACTATTGATCCGGTTGAAGAAGCGGTGAGTGCATTAATCGCACTGGGATATAAACCACCGCAAGCCAGTCGCATGGTGACACAAATTGATAGTCGCGATTTAAGCAGTGAAGAAATAATTCGTGATGCCTTAAAAGCATCTATTACAAAATAGCGATATAAAAAGCCATGATAGAAAACGATCGTTTAATTGCAGCAGGTTCACAAGATGGCGAAGAAGCCGTTGATCGCGCCATGCGTCCGGAGAAACTTGCGGATTACGCGGGGCAACCTAAAGTCCGAGAACAAATGGATATTTTTATCCGCGCTGCACGGCAACGAAAAGAAGCTCTGGATCATGTTTTAATTTTTGGCCCCCCCGGTTTAGGTAAAACGACGTTATCACATATTATTGCCAATGAGCTTAATGTAAATATGCGTCATACTTCGGGACCCGTGTTAGAAAAGCCTGGTGATCTTGCTGCCTTGTTAACTAACCTTGAGCCACATGATGTTTTATTTGTTGATGAAATACATCGTTTAAGCCCGGTTGTTGAAGAGATTCTTTATCCTGCAATGGAAGATTACCAACTGGATATCATGATTGGTGAAGGACCGGCAGCACGTTCAATTAAACTGGATTTACCCCCCTTTACACTTGTCGGTGCGACCACCCGGGCAGGTTTATTAACCTCTCCGTTGCGGGATCGTTTTGGTATCGTGCAACGTCTTGAGTTTTATTCAACCGATGATCTTATCTCAATAGTAAAACGTTCTGCCGCTATTCTCGGTGTTACGCTTGATGACTCAGGGGCCAATGAAATTGCACGCCGTTCACGCGGTACACCACGGATTACTAACCGCCTGTTACGCCGGGTACGTGACTATGCAGAAATTAAAGCTGAGGGAGTGATTGATGAAGCCGCCGCAACCAAGGCACTAGACTTGCTTGATGTTGATAAATTTGGTTTTGATATGATGGACCGGCGATTATTGCTGGCTGTTATTGAAAAATTCCAGGGAGGACCTGTGGGTGTTGAAAACCTGGCAGCAGTGCTGAGTGAAGAGCGTGGTACTATAGAAGATGTTATTGAGCCTTACCTTATCCAGCAAGGTTTTCTGATGCGCACACCACGAGGCCGGGTTGCAACACAAAATGCTTACCTGCACTTTGGTTTAAAGCCACCTGAAACGGTTTCTGAATATTTAACTGAGAATGAAGAGTTATTTTGATAATAAATACTGATACGTTGTTTTACAAACATCTTAAACAGTAAACAATACAATATGAATGTAAAAAATGAGAACGCGTTCCTTTGGCCTATCAGGGTTTACTACGAAGATACTGATTCAGGTGGTGTGGTTTATTACGCAAATTACCTCAAGTTTATGGAGCGGGCACGCACCGAGTGGTTACGTGCAGCAGGTTTTGAGCAGGATGAACTCATTGCAAAAGAGAATGTCATATTTGCTGTGCGTTCTGTCCAGGCGGATTATTTATTACCGGCACATTTTAATGAAGAGCTAGTTGTCAGCACCCGGGTAATTAAAAAAGGAAAGGCAAGCATTAGTGTCGAACAACTTGTACAACGTGATAGTGATACTTTGTGTAAAGCAACGATTAAGATTGCGAGCTTAAGTGCAACAGATTTTAAACCGGCAGTTATGCCTGATAATTTATACAATAAAATATAATAAATATTTTTAAGGGAACAGATAGTGACAACCGAGCTTTCAATAATAAATTTAATTCTTGATGCAAGTTTCCTGGTACAGCTGGTTATGCTGCTGTTACTGGCGTTATCAATTTTGTCCTGGGTGATCATCCGTGCTAAATGGATCATGGTGCGTGATGCAAAAATCTCGGCTAATTATTTTGAACGACGTTTCTGGTCGGGTGTTGACCTGCCTGAACTCTATGCAAAAATTGCAGCAAAAAAAAACCGGGTGACAGGATTAGAAGCCATTTTTGAGTCAGGCTTTCGTGAATTTGCACACTTAAGAAAGAGTCCAGGTATTGATCCCGTTGTTACCGTTGAAGGTGCGCAGCGTACCATGCGGGTTGCACTTAACCGTGAAGTTGATGAGCTGGAAAACCACTTGTCATTTTTAGCAACTGTCGGATCGATCAGTCCTTATATAGGTTTATTCGGAACGGTGTGGGGGATTATGAATTCTTTCCTGGCACTGGGCTCAGTACAACATGCTTCCATTGGTTCGGTTGCACCGGGTATTGCCGAAGCATTAATCGCAACAGCCATGGGGTTATTTGCAGCCATTCCAGCTGTTATTGCCTATAACCGTTATTCCAATGATATTGAACGATTAATTAATCGTTATGATATTTTCCTGGAAGAGTTTTCAACCTTGTTACAACGTCAGGCACATATTAGTTAAGAATTATGGCTGAGAATCCTAGCAATCATAATGCAAGTTCGCGTTTTCGTAAGCGTCGCATGTCAGAGATCAATGTGGTTCCTTATATAGACGTGATGTTGGTGTTGCTGGTTATTTTTATGGTAACTGCACCGATGTTAACTGAAGGTGTTCAGGTTGAGTTACCACAAACCTTTGCCAAGACTATGGCAAGGGATCAGGAAGAACCTGTTGTCGTTTCAGTTGATGCTAAGGGTCAATATTACATCAACATTGGTGATAACACGGATAAACCGTTGTCAACAGAAGACCTGGTTACCCGTGTTGCCGCAGTTATGCGCCATCGCCCCGGACAGGGCGTGTATATTAAAGGGGACAAGTCAGTTAATTATGGTGCAGTTGTCACGATTATGGCTCAGCTGCAAAAAGCCGGTGTTGCCCGCGTGGGATTGATGACTGAAACCCCGGATTTATAATTCATGACACTCTGGCAAACTATAAAAAATAATCCTAGTCTACTCGTTTGGGCGATAATTATTCATGTTCTTGTATTTTTAGCAATTGGTGTAAGTTTTAAAGCCTCTGATCCACAAACAGCGGAGATTAAACAGGTAAAAGTTATTGAAGCGGTTGCTATTGATGAAAAGAAAATCCAGGCAGAAATTAACAAGTTAAAAAAATCAGAAGATCGTAAAAAACAGGAACAAAAACGTTTACAGGATAAAGCAAAAAAAGCCAAAAGAGATCGTAAAAAAGAAGAACAAAAATTACGCGCTTTAAAGAAAAAACAAAAAGAACAGGAACGGAAAAGTAAAGAAAAGCAATTAAAAGAGAAAAAGCGTTTAGCTGAAATTGAGAAAAAACAAAAAGAAACTGAAGAAAAATTAAACAAGCTTGAAAAAGAACGGTTAGCTAAACAGGAACTTCTTGAAAAGGAAGAAAAAGAACGACAGCAAAAAATTGCTGAGAAAAAACGCCTGGCCGAACAGCAAAAACGTGCTGCCTATGAGCTGGGTGAAGTTGCAAAATATAAAGTAATGATACGTGACCAGATAACACGTAGCTGGATTTTTCCGGCGAGTTATCAGAAAGGGATGAAGTGCA
>JAOUOK010000191.1 GCA_029880425.1 Gammaproteobacteria bacterium | reverse complement strand
ACCTTCATTAATATGTTTGGCCACTTGCACCATTTTCGACAAAGGTGAAGTTATATTTTGCATAAACATAAATAACACAATTGCAATAACTACAGATAACAGCGCAAACATAATCATTATTTTAGTACGTATACTATTAAGCGGGTTGAAATCATCATTTAAGTGTTCTTGTGCAGAATGTAAGCTGCATATTTCTTTTCCATGGCTGACATTTAATTCAAAATAAAACTCAATACCAATAAGTATGGCTGCAAAAGCAATGAGCATAAAGTAATTAAACATTCGTGATTCGAGCTTGGACATTCTCTTATCTCCATGAGAACTATATGGTTATAAAATTAGATAATAAGGAAGTTTATATTGTGCAATAAATATAATAATAGGCAAAATTTATTTGGTGTATATAATAATTCTAACTTTATTACCCGGGTAAATTCGATCAGGGTTTTTGATTTTACTGAGCCTGGCTAGTTCAGGATAACGATACGGGTTGTTTACATAACGTTTTGCAATAGCCCATAAAGTATCACCCTTAACTATTTTATGAATGATTACTTTACGCTTAGCTACGGTTTTTTTCGGCTTTATTTTTTTTGCCTTTTCGATAACAAGTTCTTTTTCGTTCAGTTCTTTAACTGGCTGAGTGACCTCATTAATACTTTCAACTATTTTGTCATCAGCTATTTGTTCTATCTCTTCAGTGGTAACGGCTTCAGTTTCATTAAATATATTTGAGTCATTACTGGTGTCTATAGCTGTTTCCGGAGAATTTAGGATGATGGTTATATCATTTTCATCCGCAGAATACTTCATTGTGCTATTAACAGGGTCCTGTTTTATTAATGGTGTTTTTTCTGGCTCAGGTTTAATCTCAATTTTTTGTATAACAGGTTTTTCAGTCTCAACTTTTGGTTTTGCTTTGAGAGTCTTTGTTACGGGGGCTGTTTTTGTTGTGATTGATTTCTTTAAAGTAGGCTCTTTTTGTTTCATTAAGAACCACCAGCCAGCAACCAGGCTTAATAATAAAATTAACAGTAAGATAATAATTAATGTATTGTTATTTTCTTTTTCGGGTTGTTCGTATGATGTGTTTTTAGTATCAGCAATATCATCTGATTTTACTTTCCTGGGAGCAGTTTTTTGAATTGGCGTGTTATCTGTGATATCAGTAATATTAATTTCTTCGATATTAACTTCATCACTTTGATTGCCGGGTTTGTTTTCTAATATCTCGTTAATCAGCTCATCAACACTTTCTTCGTTACTTTGAGTAGTCGGGACAGCCTGTTCATAGCCAGATAAATTTAAATCCGTGCTTATATCAGCTTTATCGCTGTCTGTTTTAAGAATGGTATTTATCAGCTCATCGATAGTTTTTTCGCTGTCTTGAGTCGCAGGGAGAGTTTGTTCACTATCAGAAATATCTAAACTCGGGGTTATATCGGCTTTATTACTGTCGGTTTTAAGAACTGTGTTGATCAGCTCATCGACATTTTCTTCACTTTCTTGTGTCGTTGGGACAGCTTGTTCACTATCAGAAATATCTAAATCCGGGCTTAGTTCGGTTTCACTACTATCTGCTTTAAGAACTGCGTTAATCAATTCATCGATATTTTCTTCGCTGTTTTGAATGGCTGGAGTAGTTTCATCATTATTATAATTTTTTAAGCTGGATGCTATATCTTTTTTATTACTATCCGTTTTCAGAACCTGGTTAATGAGCTCATTAATATCTTCTTTTTCTTCATTACCTGTTGATGCTGTTTCTTCAATCTCATCATTGGCAGAAGCTGTTCCCTGGTTAAGTACTTCATTGATCAAAATATCAATATCTTCTTTTTCCTGAATGGTATGACTTTTAGGCTGCAGATTTAAATCATCTTCACTAATAATTTCATTTAACAGTTCATCAATATCCTTGTTATCTTCAGTAGCGCCAGAAACATACGGAGAAGGTGAGGCTATATCGCTTTCGATATGAATATTTTTATCAATAATTGAAGAAACCGGGTTATCAATACTGCCATCTTTTTTATTATCAGAAGTTTTAAATGATGCTGGAGCAGGTGTTGTCTCTAATTCAGCATTTAACCAGTTTTTTCCAAGGATAGGTGCCACCAGTTTATCCAGTTCTTCTATGCCACTTTTAATATCAGGAAAACTTGACAGGTTTTGATTAACATCAGTTTGAGTTGCAGGATAATTTAAAACTTCTTGATAGTTTTCACCCAGGATTTCAGCAAGTAAGTTATCCAGTTCATTATCAGCCTGCGTTACTCTGTTTTGATAGGTTACTGTATTAAGAGCTGGATTTTTGTCTGAGCTTATAAAAGAAGAGCGGTTACTTTCGTTCAGGTTATGAACTTCCTGATTGATCGCGGCATATGCATGGCCTGATGTTTTGAGAATGTCCCAAAGTTTTTCAATTTTTTCAGCAATATCCGGGTTTTTTTTAACCGCTGGCCAGGCCGTTGAAAGCTCTGTCCAGAGTTCTTCCATTCGCTCGGTCGTTATACTGATTTTATTATTGATATCCAATAGGGTTCTCGTCTGCTACATGTGTATCCATGTTTATGCAATTTATCAAAATATGGTAAATCATATGAAATTGAGTTAATACTTATTTTTTATATCATATATCGGCATGAAGTGAGTCAGCTTTAATATAAATATGTGACTCCATCATCAAACTTTATAAAGTAGATTTTAGATACAAATAGAAGCTGTTTTACAGATATTAGCGTTATTTACAGCTTATAGATGCTGTTAAGGATGATTCTAATATACGAGTCTTGATAATTGTAATAAAATCAATAGCTTAAGGTGGTGTATACGTTTTTGCCTAACCAGTTTAGTGAACTTTATACGCGCTGAATTAGTAATTTCAGATGAGGGTGAATATTTCTTAGCTTAACTATAGAGCGGGTGAAAGGTAAGCGACCTTTTTTTGAGGTGTTTCTTTAGCTAAGTGCCAGTGCAAAATGTCGTAATAACTACGGATATTTTCAACATATTTAACCGGCTCATGTCCACGCGCGTAGCCAAAACGTGTTTTCTTATACCAGCGCCGGTTACTTAGCAGTGGCAAGTTCTGTTTAACATCAACCCACCTGTCAGGATTACCACCGCGTTTCTTGGTAATGATGCGGGCATCCTGAACATGGCCGAAACCGACATTGTATGCTGCCAGGGTAAACCAAAGCCGGTCTTTGTCATCCAGCTTATCAGAGAATTTTGTTGATAATTTACGAAGATACTTTGCACCACCTTTAATACTTTGCGCGGGTACGGTTCGATCCTCAATACCCATTTCTTTCGCCGTAATATTCGTTAACATCATGATACCTTTTACACCTGTCGGTGAGATAGCACGAGGATTCCAGTGTGATTCCTGGTAGGCCACTGCAGCAAGAAGCTGCCAATCCAGATCATTGGCTTCAGCAGCTTGCTCAAACATTTCCTGGTAACGAGGCAAACGATAGCGAACATGGCCAAGATAGGTTGGTGTGCCTGCGTAGTTATATTTACTGGCGTGGTGATAATGACGTTTTAAAAGTTCAGCGAGCTGTCCTGATTTTTTAAATACACGAAGAAAGCGGTTGGCTTCCTTGTAAAGTGTATCGTCGCCTTTTTTTGAAAAAGCCCAGGCCAGTTTTTGCGGTTTTGAAATATCAAACGCAATGCGTAAATGTGGCTGGAAACGACGAGTCAGTAAGACTTCATTTGAATCCGCAATGGTAAAATCGATAAGTCTTTCTGACACTAAAGTAAGTAACTCTGTACTACCCGCACCTTTATTTTCATCCCAGCTCAGATCGGGGTATTTATTCTTTAGCTCATTAAGCTTATCAACATGACTACTATTCGCGATGACTTCTATCATTCCATCAGTCGTATCAGCCATTGTTTTAGGGCGAGGATTGCTTCGATGATAAATGAGTTGTTGTGTAATTGAATGGTAACTATTTGAAAAACGGAGAATTTTTTCACGCTCAGGTGTAACGGTTAACCCCGCAGCAGCAAAATCAACTTCATTTTCCTGTACTTTATTGAGTAAATCCTGAAGGTTATCTTCGGTGCTGACTTTTAAAGACACACCTAAATGAATCGCGAATGCTTTAACCAGGTCATATTCAAAGCCTTCAGCACCGTGGGGACCAGTATAATAGGTTGTTGCCGCATTACGTGTGACAACATGTAAAACACCACTATCAAGAACATGCTGCAAAGCCGGTTTTTGGGGTGCGCATGCATTCAGAGCAAAGAGAATGATGGTGAGACCGGCAATGTAAGGTAAAGATTTACGCATGAATTATTCCTGCTGTACTACTAAAACATATAGCGGTTGGAAATTTTAAATCTAAAGCTTTAACTTTTTGTAAGGCAATATTTTTACAATTTGAAACAAATGGCTGTCCGCGACAGAGCAATATTATAACAGTCTTATATGTGACAAGCATCACAAAATACCCGAGATTGTCTATTTTGTAACCACTAGTAACCATGTTGCTTAAGCGGGTATTTATATTGAATTGCTTATATGAGGTATCTGGTTTAACCTTGCGCGTCCTCAAAAAGTGTAATTTTTGAGTTACTGGAGAAGTGTCCGAGCGGCTGAAGGAGCACGCCTGGAAAGTGTGTATAGGTTTATCCCTATCGAGGGTTCGAATCCCTCCTTCTCCGCCATTTTTTCTTTTAAGTTATTGAATTATAACTATAAATAATTTTTTTTCGTTTTT
>JAOUOK010000190.1 GCA_029880425.1 Gammaproteobacteria bacterium | reverse complement strand
CCAGGTTTCACCACCAACTGCACCTGCATTCATTTTTAATGCACCACCAAATGTACCGGGAATTCCGGATAAAAATTCTGTACCTGTTAACCCTGCTTTAGCTGAAAACTTTGCTACCTTAGGACTAGGCACACCGGCCTCAATATAAATACGCGTTTCATCAACCTGCTTTATTTCATTAAGCACACCACTGGTACATATTACTGTTCCACGAATACCGGCATCTTTTACTAATAAATTACTGCCCAGGCCTACCCAGAAAACAGGTTCTTTATCATCTAAATTTTTTAAATAAAGTGATAAATCATTTAGATCAGCAGGACGATAAAAATGATCGGCAATACCACCAACCCGCCATGATGTATGGCGTGACATTGGCTCTTTTTCCAACAAAATGCCTTTATATGTCATATTATCTTTTGTCACAGCTAATCCCATACCTTACCCAGCAACCAGCTCGTCTTTTAATTTACTTGCTGCAGCACCAACACTGCCTGCACCAAGCGTTAATAAAATATCACCATCTTTTAAAACACCTTTTAATGTTGTTGCAAGGTCTTCAATATTCTCAACAAACACAGGTTCAACTTGTCCTCTTGCCCGTATTGCCCTGGCTAAACTTCGGCCATCAGCACCGGCGATAACCGCTTCTCCCGCTGCGTATACTTCCAGCAGTATTAGCGCATCAACATTTGATAACACGGCTGTAAAATCTTCGAACAAGTCTCTTGTACGTGTGTAACGATGTGGTTGAAATGCAACTACCAGTCGATTTTCAGGCCAACCTTTTTTTATTGCCTGGATAGTTGCATCAACTTCTCTTGGATGATGACCATAATCATCAACATGCAATACTTTTGCGTCTCCTACCTGGTATTCACCATTTATCTGGAAACGTCGACCAATACCTTCAAAGCCTAAGAGCGCTGTTTGAATTGACTCGGCATCAACACCGAGCTCATTTGCAACTGCAATAGCAGCTAAAGCATTCAATACATTATGTTGGCCAGGCATGTTCAGGGTAATATCAAGCCAGTTCTCTTCACCTTTTCTTGATACAGAAAAGAATGTTTTACTGCCTTCCTGTTTTATGCCTGTAGCCCGAATATCTGCATCTTCACAAAAGCCATAAGTAACAATTGGACGATTAATTTGCGGAATAACATTTTTAACCTCTTCATCATCAATACAAAGTATTGCAAGGCCATAAAATGGAAGATGATGCAAAAACTCTATGAATGTCTGGCGTAGATTTTCAAAGTCGCCACCATACGTTTCCATATGATCAGCATCAATATTTGTGACAACTGCCATCATAGGTTGCAAATGCATAAACGAGGCATCACTTTCATCTGCCTCGGCAACTAAATAATGACTTTCACCTAAACGCGCATTAGTACCGACACTATTTAATCGCCCACCAATAACAAAGGTAGGATCAAAGTCACCTTCTGCTAAGACACTTGCTACGAGACTTGTTGTCGTTGTCTTACCATGAGTACCAGCTACAGCAATGCCATACCTGAAACGCATTAACTCGGCTAACATTTCTGCCCGCGGTACAACAGGAATTCGTAGCTCATGTGCAGCTATCACTTCCGGGTTATCTGCTTTAACTGCTGTTGATACAACAACCACATCACAATTACTGACATTTTCAGCAGCATGGCCAAATGAAATTTTTGCACCTAAACTTTTCAAACGCTGAGTGACAGCGTTTTCACTAATATCCGAACCACAAATGTCATAACCCAGGTTGAGCAATACTTCAGCTATTCCCCCCATACCAACACCACCAATACCCACAAAGTGAATACAGCGAATGCGACCCATGCTTGGTTCTTCACGTAACTGCGCTAAATTAAGCTTCTTAACCATGCGATACTCCCATGCATATTTCTGCAACAACTCTGGTCGCATCAGGCTTTGATAATGCTCTTGCCGCTTTTGCCATATCAGTCAACTTT
Organism: Gammaproteobacteria bacterium; assembly: GCA_029880425.1. Lineage (GTDB taxonomy): Bacteria > Pseudomonadota > Gammaproteobacteria > UBA6429 > Thiohalophilaceae > JAGLTQ01. Next base: position 2,827 of record JAOUOK010000190.1, on the reverse strand, counting down.
GAACGTCCCGCTTGTAATAAATCTGTTAACACATCTTTTAGTGTTGGCATAAGTTCATTTTGTTGAATCAAAATTGCGGCATTTACATCTGTTAAATATTTTGCATTTGCTGTTTGATGATCATCTACTGCATACGGGTAAGGCACCAGGATAGCGGCAACTCCAGCATTGGCCAGTTCAGAAACAGTAAGTGCGCCTGAGCGACATATCACTAAGTCTGCCCATTCATAAGCTTCCGCCATATTTTCAATAAATTCGGTAACGTTTGCTTCAATCTTCACTTTTTTATAATTATCACGTGTTGCTTCAAGTTTATCTCTTCCTGTTTGATGCCATACGCTTGGTAGTAATTCATCTGCAATACCAGATAATGCCAGAGGAACAGTTTCATTTAATGCCTGTGCGCCTAAACTACCACCCACTATCAATAAACGAATACTGTCATTACGCGTCAAGATTCTTTGTTCAGGTTCAGCTATCTCTGAAATATCTGTCCGTACAGGGTTACCAGTAACAATTATATTTTTACTGCCTCTCAGGCTACCTGGAAATGCCTGCATTGATTTTGTTGAAAGATAGCTCAATACTTTATTTGTTAAACCAGGGATAGCATTTTGCTCATGCAAATATAATGGCTTATGTAAAATAAATGCTGCAATACCACATGGGCCACTGACAAACCCACCCATCCCTAAAACAGCATCCGGTTTTACCCGTATAAATATTTTAATTACCTGAACAATTGCGACAATTAATTTCATGGGAACCAAAAACAAATTCAATACGCCCTTACCTCGTAATCCACTGATACTGATAATTTCTAGTGGAATACCTGCTGCAGGAACAACCCTGTACTCCAGGCCTTTTTCTGTACCAACCCACGTTATTTTGATGTTTTGTTCACGCATAAAATCCGCTACTGCAAGTGCAGGATAAACATGGCCACCGGTACCACCCGCTGCAATTAAAACGTGCTTAACAGTACTCACCATGCTTGCGCTCCTACTGTTCCATTTCTATTACTATTACTTTTACTTCTTTTAGCCTGACTGGTCCTATCATCTTTACGGGTTTCATAATCAGCGCGAAGCAACAGGGCAATTACGACACACATAATAATTAAACTACTTCCTCCATAACTCATTAAAGGTAGCGTTAATCCTTTTGTAGGTAGAACACCCATATTTACACCAATATTGATAAATGCCTGCAGGCCTATCCAGATCGCCAGCCCGTAAACCAGGTAAGCAGTAAAAGGCCGCTCACGTTTTTCTGCGCGACGTCCAATCATTAATGCCCGGATAACAATGAAACAAAACATGGCTATCACGATCACAATACTAAACAAGCCTAACTCTTCAGCGAGCACGGCCAATACAAAATCTGTATGCGCCTCAGGCAGGTAAAATAATTTTTGCACACTCGATCCCAGGCCAACGCCAAACCATTCACCACGACCAAAAGCAATTAACGCCTGGGTTAATTGAAAACCACTGTTATATGGATCTGCCCAGGGGTTAAGAAATGTAGTTAAACGTTCCATCCGGTAAGGTGATGAAATAGCAACCAGGGACAATGCTGCAGCCATAGTTAACGTTAAAAAGATAAACTGGAAGAAGCTTGCTCCACCTAACCACAACATGCCCATTGCGGTCATAGCAATAACAACAACAGCTCCAAAATCAGGTTCAAGAATTAACAACAAGGAAATAATAAAAATCAGGATTAAGGGACGGAAGAAACCGCTTAACTTAGTTCTTACTTCTTCATTGTGCCTGACAAGATAACCCGCAAGATAAATGACCGTTGCCAGTTTAACCAACTCTGAAACCTGCAATGAAACAACACCAAGGTTTAACCAGCGAATACTGCCATTAACATTTTTTCCCAGCCCGGGTATTAAAACCAACATTAACAAAAACATACTAATTATAATTAATGCAGGCCCGGCCTTTTGCAGAAGATCAAGTCTTAATTTAAACACAATAAAACCAGCTACAAGGCCTACGATTGAATAGGTAAACTGTCGCCAGAAGTAAAATAACGGTTCTGATAATTCACGTTCCGCTATAGAGATAGATGAAGATGCAACCATAACCAGGCCAAGTCCCAGTAAAGCAAGTGCACTTAATAATAAAGGCATGTCAATACTTTCAAAAACAGAATTAGTATTACTGTTATTTGAAAAGTGATTAGCGTAATTTTGCGGTAAAGGTATTATGCTCATTTCAATACCTCGTTTACAGCCACTATAAACATGTCGCCACGTTGCTCAAAACCAGTAAACATATCAAAACTGGCACAAGCTGGTGAAAGTAAAACTGCATCACCAGGCTTAGCTATATCATTGGCCTTTTTTACTGCTTCAGTTAAATCATTAACAACTGAAATCTTAGTTAAGGCAGACAGTTCCGATTTAATAAGGTCTGCATCCTCACCCAGCAAGATAAGATGTTTAACTTTATTTTTTACTGCATCCCGCAAGGGAGAAAAATCCTGACCTTTAGACTGGCCACCCGCAATGAGTACAATGCTATTTGCAGGTATTCCATTAATTGCCGCAATTGCTGCACCGACATTTGTTGCTTTTGAATCGTTATACCAGGTCACATTATTTTTTTCTGCAACCCACTGGCTGCGATGAGGTAAACCCGGGAAATATGTTAATGCTTGTAACATTGCATCTTGCGGAATACCCGCTTCATGACCAAGCGCTAATGCAGCAAGCGCATTTGAAATATTATGTGTACCTTTAATTTTCAATTCAGAAACAGCTAATAACGTCTGCTTACCGAAACACAGGTAGATTTCATTATTTTTTCTGCAA
>JAOUOK010000189.1 GCA_029880425.1 Gammaproteobacteria bacterium | reverse complement strand
GATGCCCACCCGCTGTTTGGTAACAATGCAAAACTCGCTGAATTATTGCAGCTGGATATCGCGGGAAGTTTTCCATCGGATAATAGCGCGGTCGGGATGTATGGCACATTGAAGTCAGCTATGACAGCCGGAGATTTTGCTCATAAAATTACCGAGGCGCTGGGACGAGATGTCCTTCATATTGGTGATGCTCATCAGCAAATCCAGACCCTGGCCTGGTGCAGCGGTGCGGCGCAAGGTTATATTGAACACGCAGCAGAACTGGGAGTGAATGCCTACCTGACCGGTGAGATTTCTGAGCAAACAGTACATATTGCACGTGAATCCGGGGTACATTTTTATGCCGCCGGTCATCATGCGACGGAGCGTTACGGTGTCCAGGCTTTTGCCGAGCATTTAGCTTCACACTTCGATTTAGAGCATCAATTTATCGATATTTCTAACCCTGTATAACCTATTGAAGTACTGGGATTTATTAGGTTCTCCTTGAAAAATAGGCCGTGATCGGCCAAACTACGCACGCCAAAAAATTTGGGTGCTTTGAGGGCGTTTTTTCGCGTTTTCAGGGTACTTCTGCGTTCAAAACGCTAAACAATTCGAGTTGATAGCACTTCAGATTATCAGTTCAAAACGATTTTGGGAGATTTCTAATGACAGATGGCGTTGATAACAACAAACGCCGGTTCCTCACTATTGCAGCAACGTCCGCTGTTGCTGGTGTGGGAGCTGTAGGTGCCGCGGTACCTTTTATTGCATCCTGGAACCCGAGTGCACGTGCCAAAGCAGCCGGTGCACCCGTCGAAGCCGACTTTAGTAAGCTTCAACCGGGTCAAATGATGCGTGTTGAATGGCGAGGCAAGCCTGTATGGATTGTTCGCCGTACAGAGCAAAATCTTAAAGATTTAGCGAGCTTAACGGATACTTTACGTGACCCAGACTCAACTATTAATGTGAAAGGTCAGCCAAGCTACGCGGTTAATGAAGCGCGTGCAATTAAAGCAGAATATGCCATTTTAGTAGGTATCTGCACCCATTTAGGTTGTTCACCGACGTATCGTCCGGAACTTGCCCCTGCTGATTTAGGTGAAGGCTGGAAAGGTGGTTTCTTCTGCCCATGCCATGGTTCACGTTTTGATTTAGCCGGACGTGTATATAAGAATGTTCCAGCACCGACTAACCTGGAAGTGCCAAAACATATGTATCTTTCTGATACTCGTGTAATTATCGGTGTAGACGAGGGAGCAGCATAATGGAAATGTTAAAAGCTTTACTAGGTTGGGTTGACGCGCGTTTCCCAGCAACAAAATTATGGGAAGAACATCTTTCCAAGTATTACGCTCCAAAGAACTTTAACTTCTGGTATTTCTTTGGTTCTTTAGCATTACTGGTATTAGTAATTCAGGTCGTGACAGGTATTTTCCTGACTATGCATTACAAGCCAGATGCAACTCTTGCCTTTGCTTCGGTTGAATACATCATGCGTGATGTTAACTGGGGTTGGTTAATTCGCTATATGCATTCAACAGGTGCTTCTGCATTCTTCGTTGTTGTTTACCTGCATATGTTCCGTGGCTTAATGTACGGTTCGTTCAAGAAACCACGTGAATTAATCTGGATCTTCGGCATGTTTATCTTCCTCGCATTGATGGCAGAAGCGTTCATGGGTTACTTATTACCATGGGGTCAAATGTCATACTGGGGTGCGCAGGTTATTGTTAACTTGTTCGGTGCAATTCCGGTTGTTGGTGAAGACCTTTCAATCTGGATTCGTGGTGATTATGTAATCTCTGATGCAACGTTAAACCGTTTCTTCGCATTCCACGTTGCTGCTGTGCCACTGGTTATCATTGGTTTAGTTGTTGCTCATATCATTGCTTTACATGAAGTGGGTTCAAACAATCCTGATGGTGTTGAAATCAAGAAAAACAAAAATGCGGATGGTATTCCATTAGATGGTATTCCATTCCACCCTTACTACTCTGTAAAAGATATCGTGGGTGTGGTTGTTTTCTTAATGTTCTTTGCCGCGGTTATGTTCTTCGCCCCGGAAATGGGTGGTTACTTCCTTGAGCATGCGAACTTTGTTCCTGCTGATCCGCTGAAGACACCTGAGCATATTGCACCGGTTTGGTACTTCACACCGTTCTATACCATGTTACGCGCCGTACCGGATCCGTTCCTTGGTGTTGTTGCGATGGGTGCCGGTGTTGTTGTTTTAGCATTCCTGCCATGGCTGGATCAGAACCCGATTAAATCGGTTCGTTACCGTAGTGCTTTACATAAACTGAACCTGGGGCTGTTCGTAGTTGTTTTCGTATACCTTGGTTACCTGGGTGTGAAAGCGCCGGAACCTGTATTGTCCGAGTTAGGTTTACGCTTCTCTGAAGTTTATTTTGTGTTCTTCTATGTACTTTGGTTCCACAGCAAAACACGTGATGCCAAGTTTAGTTACATGTCATTAATTATCTGGATGGCTTTATTCTCTCTGAATGATTTTGCCAGACATGTAGAAGGCGCAGGTGAGTTGATTATGATGGGCTGGTTTATTCCTGGTATTTACCTTGCGGTAATGTTCCTTGCCCCGTTATATACCAATCTTAATGCTGAGAAAGCAGTACCAGAGAGGGTGACAGGATAATGAAAAAAACAATACTCGCAATTTTGATGGTATTACCGACACTGGCCATGGCGGCGGGTGGCGCGTATACCGAGAAAGTGGATTACGATTTACACAATAAAGAATCACTGCAAAACGGTGCTAAATTATTTGTAAATTATTGCCTGAGTTGTCACTCAGCAGCTTATCAACGTTATAACCGTATGGGTGATGACCTTGGTTTAACTGATGCACAAGTTAAAGCCAACTTAATGTTCGCGGCAGATAAAGTGGGTGAAACCATGACTGTTGCATTACAAACTGAAGATGCTAAAAAAATGTTTGGTACAAAAGTACCGGACTTATCAGTAGTATCTCGTGCACGTGGTGCTGATTGGTTATACACTTACTTGCGTACATTCTATAAGGATGATTCCCGCCCATTTGGTGTGAATAACGTGACATTTGCAGATGTTGGTATGCCTCATGTCCTGTGGGAGCTCGAAGGCATGAAGAAACTCGTTAATGCTGACGAGATGAAAGCGCATCCAGGTACTGCACCAAAGTTCGAAAAGATATCTGAAGGCAAAATGTCTGCAGCTGAATATGATAGTGCCATGCGTGATTTAACGGCCTTTATGGTTTACATGGGTGAACCTGCAAAACTGGTACGTTATGAACTTGGTATTTGGGTGATTTTATTCCTGGTTATTCTTTTCCTTGTTGCTTACCCAATGAAGAAAGAATTCTGGAAAGATATTCACTAAATAATTAACATGTAATGCATATTCTTCTTATGAATATGCATTTACTTGATAATAATAAGTTATACAAGCTTGGGGGGATTATTCCCCCCGTCTTTGTTTTTAAAAGAAATATTTTTGAGGTAAAAATATGGCACAAATGGCTAACAAACGTTTAGCAATGACGCTTTATTCAAGTGATACTGATCCTTATTGTCACATGGTTCGTATAGTGTTGGCTGAAAAAGGTATTAATTATGAATCACATGAAGTTGATCTTAATGACACTCCTGAAGACCTCAAGGACTTAAATCCCTACAATGAAGTACCAACATTGGTGGATCGTGACCTGGTTTTATATGGTCACCAGGTGATTATGGAATACCTGGATGAACGATTCCCTCATCCACCATTAATGCCGGTTGACCCGGTATCCCGTGCACGAAATCGTTTAATGCTGAAACGTATTGAGCGTGACTGGTATACATTATCGAATAAAATTGCGTGTGGTGAAGATGTTGATGATTCGCGTAAAGCATTAAGAGATAGTTTATTAACCGTTGCACCAATCTTTGAGCAAAAAGATTTCTTTATGAGTGATGATTTCACCGTGATGGATTGCGCGATTGCGCCGATGTTATGGCGTTTACAGCACTATGGTGTTGAGCTTCCTTCTTCGGGTAAACCCTTGATCACATATGCAGCAAGAGTATTTGATCGTGAAGCGTTCAAAGAAAGCCTGACAGAAGCTGAAAAAGAAATGTTAGCTATCTAAATTATTAGTTAGTAAGAGAATTAATAGTTTGGATAATGAAACACCCATTAAGCCGATGAGTTCCAGTCAGCCTTATTTAATCAGGGCGATCTATGACTGGATCATCGATAATGGTTTTACCCCTTATCTTCTTGTCAATGCTGAGAATGATTATGCAATGATTCCACGTGAATACGTTGAAGACGGAAAAATTGTATTAAACATTAACCCATCGGCAATAAGCGATTTACAACTGGGTAACGATTACATCATGTTTAATGCCCGTTTTAGTGGCAAAGCAATGGAAGTAAGTGTACCTGTTATTTCAGTTCTGGCAATTTATGCCCGTGAAAACGGCCAGGGCATGATGTTCGATGAAAATCCTGAAGATACACCGCCAACCCCACCTGCGGATGACACCCCACCAGAAAAATCCAGGAAATCACAGAAGCCACAACTTAAAGTTGTAAAATAAAGCGGCTTGTTAAGGTAATGTATTAATATATAAGTTTGTTATTCAAACTTTCAGCTCTATAATTATACTTAAAATGAGTAGGTTTATTATGTGCTATCAAACCAATAACAAAATTCTTATTAGATTTTTTGCAATATTAGCCTTTATTAATGTTTCTGCCCAGCCTGCTTTTGCTGATAATCAACATCATAAGGAAATATATACTGTTGGTTTTGCGCAGGATACCTTAGCTAATGA
>JAOUOK010000188.1 GCA_029880425.1 Gammaproteobacteria bacterium | reverse complement strand
GTTTTTGCATATCACAGGCCAACGTGAGGATGGCTATCACCTGTTGCAAACGGTTTTCCAGTTTCTTGATTATGCGGATACGATTTCTTTAACGCTTCGTGAAGATGGTGCGATAAACCGGATCTCGGAGCTCGAAGGTGTAACGGCAGAAGAGGACCTGGTTGTTAAGGCGGCCAGGTGTTTGCAAAAACATTGCACGACTTCACTCGGCGTGGATATTGCGGTTGATAAAATCCTGCCAATGGGTGGAGGTCTGGGCGGTGGCAGTTCAAATGCAGCATCGGTGCTGGTTGGATTGAATCATTTATGGAATTGTGAGCTAAGTCAGGATAAATTAATGGAGCTGGGTGTGGAACTCGGTGCGGACGTTCCGGTCTTTATTTTTGCTCAATCGGCATGGGCCGAAGGGGTGGGTGAGCGTTTAAAGGCCGTTGATCTGCCAGAAAAGTGGTTTTTGGTGCTAAAACCACCAATAAATGTTTCAACAAGCAAGGTTTTTTCAAATTCGCAATTGCGGCGAGATTGTTCAACCATTACAATACGCGACTTTCTGCAAGGGCAAACAGAGAATGTCTGTGAGAAGCCTGTCAGGGAAATGTACCCGGAAGTCGATCAAGCGCTGGAAGATTTGGCGCACATTTGTGAAAATGGCGAATCGAAACTGACCGGTACCGGCGCATGTGTTTTTGCGACGTTTGATAACAAAGAGCAGGCTGAGATTGCCCTCAACGCGTTATCAGGAAAATGGGATGGGTTTGTTGCCAAGGGCATGAACCAGTCACCATTAAAAGAATTTTTCCTATAAGGTCTGTGTTTAATCACACCATGTCGGAAGTAACAGTCAATTGGGGTATCGCCAAGCGGTAAGGCACTGGATTTTGATTCCAGCATTCCCAGGTTCGAATCCTGGTACCCCAGCCATATTTAAAGTGGTTTGCCTGCTATGCACAGGCAAGCTGCTACTAGAAACAAAGTCTGGAACAACCAGGGTGAGAACCGAAAAGGTTCGATAAGCTTGTGGAACAAGCTTGAACGGCGCAGCCGGTGCCATGTGGAACATGGGACAAGGGCTATAGCCCGCAGTAATCCTGGTACCCCAGCCATATTAAATGAAGTCCCTGCTATATAAATGGTATAGCAGGGACTTTTTTAGCTGAATCTATACTTAATCCCCAGGGGGATAATGTGTCATACGGCAACATGATGGTATTCGCGGGTAATGCAAATCCGCAGTTGGCAAATGAGATTGCTCGTCGCCTTAATATGCCTTTGGGTAACGCGATAGTTGGCCAGTTCAGTGATGGTGAAGTGATGGTTGAGGTTATGGAAAATGTCCGTGGTAAGGATGTTTTTATCGTACAACCGACCTGCGCGCCAACAAATAAGAATTTAATGGAACTGCTGGTGATGGTGGATGCGATGAAACGCTCATCGGCTGCCCGTATTACAGCGGTGGTTCCTTATTTTGGTTATGCTCGTCAGGATAGACGTCCACGTTCAGCGCGTGTACCGATTACTGCAAAAGTTGTTGCACAAATGATTAGTACTATTGGCACTGATCGTGTATTAACCGTAGATTTGCATGCTGATCAGATTCAAGGTTTTTTCAGTATACCCGTTGATAATGTTTATGCTTCACCGATTTTGCTGGGTGATATCTGGCGTCAGAAGTATGACAACCAGATCGTGGTTTCACCTGATGTAGGTGGTGTGGTTCGTGCGCGTGCATTAGCAAAAAGACTTGATGATGCTGACCTGGCAATTATTGATAAGCGTCGTCCACGGGCCAACGAAGCCAAGGTCATGAATATTATTGGTGATGTCAAAGATCGTACCTGTATCTTGATTGATGATTTGGTGGATACGGCGGGTACCTTGTGTGCGGCTGCCTCGGCACTAAAAGAAAATGGTGCTGCCCGTGTTGTGGCTTATATTACCCACCCGGTTTTATCAGGGCCTGCAATTGATAATATTGCAAACTCAGAACTGGATGAGTTGGTTGTAACAGATACCATTCCATTGACAGATGAAGCAAAAGAAACGGGTAAAATAAGGCAGTTAAGTATTGCTGAATTGCTGGCTGAAACTATGCGCCGCATCAGTAATGAAGAATCGGTTAGTTCGTTATACGTTGATTAAATAACGAATTAAACGGGTATCACTTTAACGATCATTATCGAATAAGTGATATCACGCGGTTTCTCTTGGTCGCAAAGAGAAATCAAATTAGCAGGTTACACGTAACCTGTTTTTTTATTTTATTTTGGAGAAAGAAAATGAGTGCAAGCTTTGTAGTAGAAGCAGAACTTCGTACAGACCTGGGGAAAGGTGCGAGCCGCCGCCTGCGTCACGAAGAAAAATTTCCGGCTGTTGTTTATGGTGCGGGTAAAGAGCCACAGTCTTTGACTCTGGATCATAAAAAATTCTTACATAACCTTGAGAATGAAGCCTTTTATTCTCACATCCTGACTTTAAAAGTGGGTGGTGATGAGCAACAGGTTGTTTTAAAAGATTTACAACGTCATCCAGCAAAAGTTGCTGTTATGCATGCTGATTTCTTACGTGTTAGTGCAAAAGAAAAACTGCACATGCATGTACCTTTACACTTCATTAATGAAGATGCATGCCCGGGTGCCAAAGAAGGTGGCCTGGTTACTCATAACATGACTGAAGTTGAAATCGCATGTTTACCAAAAGATTTACCTGAGTTTCTTGAAGTTGACTTATCTACATTAGAACTTGATCATAGCTTACACATGTCCGACATCACTACACCTTCAGGTGTTGAAATTGTTGAGCTGTCTCATGGTGAAGGTCATGACCAGCCAATCGCTGCATGTCACATGACGCGTGGTTCGAAAGGTGATGAAGCCGCTGATGCAGAAATTGATGGTGGTGAAGAACCTGCAGCTGAATAAGCACGCAGTCTGAACCTTACTGGAAGCCGGCGTTGTCTCGTGTATCTCTTATTGTTGGACTGGGAAATCCCGGTTCAGAATATGAACGTACACGGCATAACGCCGGCTTTTGGTTTTTAGACGAACTGGCTCGTCAGCAAAATGTCAGCTTTAAAGTAGAAAAAAAGTTTCATGGTGAAGTCGCCCGTTACAAGCACGAGGGTGAAGATGTCTGGTTGTTAAAACCCATGACTTACATGAACTTGAGTGGCCAGGCTGTCCAGGCAGTGGCGAATTTTTATAAAATTAAGCTTGAAGAAATTTTAGTGGTGCACGATGAACTCGATTTATCGGTTGATACTGCACGATTAAAAAAAGATGGTGGTCATGGTGGGCATAATGGTCTGCGTGATATTGCCAGTAAAATGGGTGGTAATAACTTTTTACGTTTACGTATAGGTATTGGTCATCCCGGTGATAAAAGTAAAGTCACAAATCATGTACTTAAGAAAGCCTCAGCTGATGATCAAATCAGCATAGAAAGAAATATTGATCGTGCTTTAAGTGTATTGCCGCTTGTTATAGAAGGTGATGTACAAAAAGCCATGAACGAATTACATACGGATAAATAAACCATGGGCGTAAAATGCGGCATTGTCGGCTTACCTAATGTAGGCAAATCAACTTTATTCAACGCTTTAACCAAAGCAGGTATCCAGGCAGAGAATTATCCATTTTGCACCATTGAGCCAAACGTGGGTATTGTTCCTGTTCCCGATCCTCGTCAGGGCAAAATTTCAGAAATCGTAAAACCTGAAAAAGAAATTGCCACAACCATGGAGTTTGTTGATATTGCAGGTCTCGTTGCCGGTGCTTCAAAAGGTGAAGGACTGGGAAATAAGTTCCTGGCTAACATCCGCGAAACAGATGCGATTTGTCACGTGGTACGTTGTTTTGAAGATGATGACGTTGTCCATGTTGCCGGTAAAATCGATCCACTCGATGATGTTGAAGTGATTGATACCGAGCTGGCCCTGGCTGATATGGACTCCATTGATAAAGGTATTACCCGATATTCTAAAGTCGCAAAGTCGGGAGACAAAGAAGCGAAAGCAAAAGTAGCTCTTCTTGAACGAGTAAAAGCCCAGCTTGATGAAGGTAAGGCTGTTCGAAGCATGGGACTTGATGATGATGAACGTGCCAGTTTGCATGAATTTTTCTTACTCACCATCAAGCCCACCATGTACATTGCTAATGTAGCTGAAGGTGGTTTTGAAAATAATGAAATGTTAGACAAGGTAACGGCCCATGCCGAAGCCGAAGGTTCAGTGGTGGTGCCTGTTTGTGCCGCGATTGAAGCAGAAATGGTTGAGCTTGATGAAGAAGATCTGAAAGAATTTTTATCTGAGCTAGGTTTAGAAGAACCGGGCTTAAACCGCGTGATTCGCGCCGGTTATGCCTTACTCAATTTGCAAACCTACTTCACTGCGGGCGTAAAAGAAGTACGTGCCTGGACAGTAAAAGTTGGCGCCACTGCACCGGAAGCGGCGGGCGTCATACATACCGATTTCCAGAAAGGCTTTATTCGTGCCGAGGTCATGTCGTACGATGATTTTATAGAGTTCAATGGTGAGCAGGGCTGTAAAGAAGCGGGCAAGCTCAGGCTGGAAGGAAAGGATTATATCGTGAAAGATGGCGATATTATGCATTTCCGTTTCAACGTGTAACTTGTTGATAATTAAGATTAAATAGTATCTTTTTGGGTTGAAGAAGGGAATTCTTTGGCTTGACAAAATGAGGGCGAACAAGGACAATGCGCGCTCTTTCGCCACTGCAGCTGCAGTGGATATAAAGAATGGCTACATAGCTCAGCTGGTTAGAGCACATCACTCATAATGATGGGGTCCCAGGTTCAAATCCCGGTGTAGCCACCATATTATCAAT
>JAOUOK010000187.1 GCA_029880425.1 Gammaproteobacteria bacterium | reverse complement strand
AATGGCCGTAATAAGGTGGCGGTTTAAACTTAAGCCAGGTAGTAATGACCACAGCCTAATATATCAACCCTGTTTAAAAGCTAAACTTTACGCTTAATCCTCGAGACTTCGACTGACAATTTCATAAACATCTTTGGATAAACCTTTATTCGCCAGGATGCGTTCCAATTGTTGTTTCATCAATGCCTGTCGCTGGTCATCATAACGTCGCCAACGGCTCATATTTTGTACTAAGCGCGCCGCTATTTGTGGATTCATTGAATCAAGGGCCAGTACCTGGTCAGCGAGGAATTGATATCCTGAACCATCACTTGCATGAAAATGCGTAATATTACTGGCACAAAAACGCCCGATTAATGAACGCACCTTATTCGGATTGGTCATACTAAAAGCTTCATGCTGCATCAGGGCTTTAACTTTATCAAGCACACCCGGTAAATCAGCACCTGCCTGGATAGCAAACCATTTCTCAACAACCTGCGCATCGTGCTTCCATTTTTCATAAAACTGATCCAGCGCCTGTTGCCTTAACTCGGTATCATAGTGTGACAGGCTGGATAATGCAGATAACACATCGGTCATGTTGTTTGCATTTTCAAACTGTGACATACACATTGATATGATTTTTTCATCCTGTAACAGCATTAAGTATGACAGGCATACCGCGTTTAATTCCCGGCGTGCCATTTCATCTGCCTGGAACATGTATTCCTTATCACTTTGACCTTGTTGCAGGACATCAATTAATTCATTCTTTAATGCTTTTGCTAATTCCATGCGCATAAAAGTGCGGGCCTGGTGAATACCATCCACATTAACCACCTCCATTTGATCGGCCAGATAATTTTCAGAAGGCAAGGTCATGGCTTGTGCAATCAAGGCAAGGTCAAGATTTTTATTTGTTAAGGTATTTTTATAGGCATTGATAATCTTATCTTGCAGGACAAGTTCCTGCTTATTCTTAAACTGCTCAACCAGTTCAAGTAAGGTATTAATAGCCAGTGTTTGTCCTGCATCCCAGCGGTTAAACTCATCACTATCATGTGAAAATAAAAAAGCTAGCTCATCATTACTATGCCTGGCGTTAATTTTAACAGGTGAAGTAAAGCCGCGATTAATTGAAACTGCTGGCTCACTCTCCACGTTATAAAATATAAATGATTCGGTTTTATCCTTTAGCTCAATGGTCAGTTCGTTTACAGCTGAACCCGCTTTATTATCATCAAGAAAAAGCGGGATATCGACACCCTTTTCATTTATCAAACTAAGCTGTAAAGGGATATGAAAGGGTTTCTTATTTTTTTGACCTGCTGTGTCTGGACAACATTGCGTAATATCTAATTTATATGATTGATCTTTTTCATTATAACTTCCCGATACTTCCAGCTCGGGTGTCCCGGCCTGTGAATACCAGTTCTGGAATAATGAAAGGTCAATAGCATTCGCATCTTCTATGGCTTTAACAAAATCTTCGGTGGTAACCGCCTGGCCATCATGACGTTCAAAGTATAAATCTGTCCCTTTACGAAAACCTTCGCTACCAACAAGGTTACGAATCATGCGCACAACTTCGGCACCCTTGTTATAAACCGTGACCGTGTAAAAGTTACTGATTTCAATATAATGATCCGGTCGAATAGGATGCGCCATGGGACCCGCGTCCTGTGCAAACTGGTGGTTACGTAAAATATTGACATCATCGATACGTTTTACCGCGCGAGAATTTAAATCAGCTGAAAACTCCTGGTCACGAAAAACGGTAAACCCTTCCTTTAAACTCAGCTGGAACCAGTCACGACAGGTTACCCGGTTGCCCGACCAGTTATGAAAATACTCATGCGCAATAATACTTTGAATATTATAATAGTCCGCATCAGTCGCGGTATCCGGGCTGGCTAGCACACAGGAGGAGTTAAAGATATTTAAACCTTTATTTTCCATAGCTCCCATATTGAAATCATTCACGGCCACGATCATGTAAATATCAAGATCATACTCGCGACCATACGTATCTTCATCCCACTTCATCGCCTGCTTAAGTGAGGTCAAGGCATGATCACACTTATGACTGTTTTCATGTTCAACAAAGACCTGCAATAAAATGTCCTGTCCCGACATCGTGGTAAACTGATCTTCTTTACAGAAAAGTTCGCCTGCGACCAGGGCAAATAAGTAACTGGGTTTTAAACTCGGGTCCTGCCAGGTCACAAAGTGCTGGCCATTATTCATATCGCCTTTATCTACCAGGTTTCCATTAGATAAAAGAACCGGGTATTTTTTCTTATCCGCGACTATGGTCACTTCATAGTTTGACATCACGTCGGGGCGATCAGGGAAATAAGTGATTCGGCGGAAACCCTGGGCTTCGCATTGTGTACAAAACATGCCACTGGAAAGGTATAAACCTTCAAGCGCTTTATTTCCCTCGGGATTAATCCGGGTCTGAATTTCAAGCTCGCAGGTTCCCGGTACCTGGCTGATAGTTAAGGATTCATCATCACATAAATAGTCTGAAGCGCTTAACGTTTTACCGTTAACTTTTATCGACACTAATTCCAGGTTCTGACCGTCAAGCACTAACGATTTATCATCCTGCTTGTTCGCTTCATTCAAACTAAGCTGCAAGGTTGAGGTAACAAGCGTTTGCGTTTCATACAAGGCAAAATGCAAGCTGACCTTTTCAACAACGTATAGCGGTGGCTGATAGTCTTTAAGATAAATCGTGCTGGGTGCATTGCCTGTGTTTTTAATATCAGCCATAAAAAATTAAACCTGTAAAAAATAGTGAATTAAAGCCGGTAGCTTATTTTGTATTTCTACCACGATGAATTTTAAGTTTACCAAATCGCTGGTTAATTTCATCTGCTACTTCATCCAGTTCATCATATTTTGCATTCTCAGAAAATAAATCTCCCTGGACCACGTGCTCATCAGAAAAACCTGACACACCCACACCAAGTAAACGTACTGCGGGCTGGCGCATGGCAGATTCCTTCATTGCACTGTTAAATAGCGCTCGTGCGGCCTGCCAGATTTTTTCTGTTTGATTACTTGCTTCACTTAAGGTTTTAGAGCGGATGATAGTGGTGAAGTCATGAAAGCGAACCTTGATATTAACCGTTTTACCTTTCCGGTCTTTTTCACGCAACCTGGTAGCTACCTGCTCGGTTAATTGAGAGAGGTAAGCGATTAATGATTCCTTATCAGTAATATCCTCTACAAAGGTAGTTTCATTTGAAATCGATTTTGCTTTTACATCAGAGATCACTTCACGTTTATCCCAGCCATGCGCTAAACGATAAATATGATCACCGTGTTTGCCAAAGCGATCCATCAACCAGCGTTCCGTCTGGCTGCGTAAATCTTTAATCGTGGTAATCCCGTAGTTGTGCAGTTGCTGTTCTGTTTTTTTGCCTACCCCCCAGATCCGTTTAACCGGTAAAGGATCGAGAAAAGCCTGAACCTCGTTTTCTTCAACAACAACAAAACCATCCGGTTTATCAATGTCCGAGGCAATCTTGGCAACAAACTTGTTCGGCGCAACACCCGCGGAAACGACCAGCTGTAACTCGTCTTTGATTTCTTTTTTAATACGTTGTGCAATTTCGGCAGCGGAACCAAAAAGTTTTAAACTGCCACTCACATCCAAAAAAGCCTCATCCAGTGACAAGGGTTCAATCTCCGGGGTATAACGGTTAAAGATCTCATGAATTTGTTTTGAAACGGAAACATACAAAGCCATATTCACCGGCAAGATACGCAAATCGGGACACAACCGGGTTGCCTGTACCATGGGCATGGCACTGTATACGCCGTACTTACGTGCCGCGTAATTTGCCGCCGCCACCACACCACGCGTTTTTGAAGGCCCCCCAACCACGACCGGAAACCCCACCAGCTCGGGATTTTCCCGGATCTCAACCGAGGCAAAAAACGCATCCATATCAAGGTGAATAATCATGCAGCTATTATAATTTATTTATATTTGAATAGTGATAAAAGCATTTTGTTTGTTTCCGTATTTGCCTGGTAACAAAAACAGAAATAAATCGAATAATCGCTTGATATTCATTAACATAACAGGCATTTTATTAAGAAATTATAAATAATTGAGCTGTAGTGGCCTAATTAAGTAAAAAAATATAACGGCCTTAATCACTGTTTATATGCAAAAGAAGCCAGATGATTAATCATAAATTGAATTTATTTGCAGACTACTTCCAGGTTTATCTCTTAGACGATGATGCTAATAAGATCATGATGTGACTATCATCAACTATGAATACAAATCAATAAAACGCTTTGAGAACGGATAACACTGATAAAAAAATGGCCCTGCCCGGAAGATAATAAAATTACGGCACCTTATAATTAAAAAAAACAGATGTACATCAATATACTTTATAAAATAAGATTTAAATTATGAAAATTGGTAACTTTACAACTAAGGCTATAATTGTCTCGATTATTTACTCGATTACAGACTCATTTATTCACTATTATATTTATCTCGAAAAAGAATTTGAGTTTATTCCATCAGAAACTAATGAGTTTTGGATGAGATTCACAATAATTACATTATTTATCTTATTTGGTGCATATGCTGATAAACATTCAATAGAATTAATCAGAAAAGAAAAAGAAAAACGAATTATATTTAATGCCACGGTAACGTCAACTCAACACATACTTAACAATTTATTGAATCAGATGCAGTATTTTAAGATAGTCGCAGAAGAAGCAAAGGCATTTGATAAAGACACTACTGAATTATATGAAAACACAATAAAAGAAGGAAAAGAATTAGTTGATAAGTTAAGTTCTGTTGAAGAATTAACCAAAGAAAATATTTTTAGCTCTGTTTATCCAAAACCAGATAAAGAATATTAA
>JAOUOK010000186.1 GCA_029880425.1 Gammaproteobacteria bacterium | reverse complement strand
TGGGCTATGTTTTTTTGGCCGAGGAAGATAAATAATTCTTATAACAAAAAACCCGGTTCAAAGACCGGGTTTTTTATTGGCAAAGAAAGAAGCTTATTTTAATTTAGCTAATTGTTTATTAACCATTTTTGCACTCAATGGAATATACCCGTCTTTGATTACAACTTTTTGGCCGCGCTTTGAAAGAACCATTTTCATGAACTCCAGTTGCATTGGGCTTAACGGGGTATTTGGTTTTTTATTGACATAAACCCACAGGTTACGACCTAAGGGATAAGTTTTGTTTGCGGCATTTTCTGCTGTAGCGGCAATAAATGGTTTACCTGGTTTTTTTGCAAGCGCTAAAGCACGAACACCTGATGTTTTATAACCAATACCTGAATAACCAATACCGTTAATTGAGGCAGAAACAGATTGCACGACTGAAGCAGAACCGGGTTGCTCATTTACTGTTGTTTTGAAGTCACCTTTACATAAGCCTTTTTTCTTGAAGTAGCCATATGTACCTGATACTGAGTTACGACCATAAATTTGGATGCTTTTGTTTTTTAATGAACCCGTTACACCCGCGTCACCCCATTTAGAGATGTCTTTTTTACCTTTACATTTACGTGTAGAAGAAAAAATTGCATCAACTTGTGGAATCGTTAAACCTTTAATCGGGTTATCTTTATGTACGTATACTGCAAGGGCATCAATAGCTACAGCAATGGCAGTTGGTTTATAACCGTGTTTCTTTTCGAAAGCCTGTAATTCTTTATCTTTCATTTTACGGCTCATCGGGCCAAAGTTTGATGTGCCTTCAGTTAAAGCAGGTGGTGCCGTTGAAGAACCTGCCGCCTGAACCTGTACATTTACATTGGGATATAGATGAGTGAACTGTTCAGTCCATAAAGCCATTAAGTTTGCCAGAGTATCAGAACCAACACTTGAAAGGTTGCCCGTTACACCACTGGCTTTTTTATACTCGGGTAATTTTTTATCTAATGTTGCACCAGCATGAGCCAACGTAACAAAAGAAGAAAAACTGACTGCCAACACGCTCATGCTGATAGTCTGGATTAGTTTTGATTTCATAATATGCCCCTTAAAAGGATAATTAATTTTTTTAGTCATTTTTAACGTTTTTGTATTTTGTTAGCTGGATATGACAATGATATGTCTTTTATGTGACAGTTTTATGAATGTCGATTTAACACGAGATACGTTGTTCAGGGAAATAACAGCTGAAAGTAGTGCCTTTTCCAAGGCTACTGCTGATGACTAAACGGCCATCATGGCGTTCAACGGCATGTTTTACAATCGCCAGTCCAAGCCCGGTACCACCAGATTCTCGTGAGCGATCCACATCGGCACGATAAAAACGCTCTGTCAGGTGCGGGATATGTTGCGCGGCGATACCTGGACCATCATCGGTAACCGAGAAAACTGCTTCATTGTTATTTTTATACCAGCGGATAACAATGCCGCCATTTTCCCCGGTGTAGCGCACCGCGTTATTGATCAGGTTCGCAAACAAGCTATGTAGTTCATCACTGTTTCCACGCAGGTTTAAATTATCATCCGTTTCGAGAGTAACCTGGTGATTTTTTTCCCTGGCTAGTACTTCAGCATTTTCTTTCAGGCTAACCAGCAGGGCAGTTATGTTGACAATCCTGGTGTGTTCGATGGGTGCGGTTTCCATCTTGGAAAGGGCTAACAAATCGGTCACCAGGCGCTGCATGCGTATTGCTTGCTGTGTCATGTTATCTATACCAAGTTTAAAACTCTTTTCATCTTTAGGGTAGTTATCAGAGTACATTTCAAGGTAGCCGGTTAAAACGGTTAACGGTGAACGCATTTCATGTGAAACATTAGAGACGAAGTTAGTGCGCATTTCTTCGAGTTTATGAATATGTGTGATATCACGGCAAAAGATCATTTTTTGTTTATAGCCAAAAGGGATGACCTGCATGGTTAAGGTGTTATCTGCATTATCAGGTGCAGGCAGGGTAATTGATTTACTAAAGTTGTTTTTAGCCAGGTAGCGTTGAAATTTTGGGTGACGGATCAGGTTGTTAATTTTTTGTCCTGCATCTTTAGGATAACTCATGCCAAGTAATGAGCTGGCGACAGGATTAATCCATTCGATTTCATTATGCTGGCTTAAAATAACAACTCCATCTGGTAAAGCTTCTGCCGCTTTTTTAAAACGGGACAGAGCAACAGATAATAATTTTTGTTGCTTGTTTTTTTTTCTTTGTAGCAGGTGCAGCTCGTTAAAAATTTCTCCCCAGTAACCCTGGGCATCGGGAAGCTCACTTTTTTGTTCGAGTAACCAGTTATGTAACTTAAAAATATTACGCAACATAAAGATAATATATATGAACAGGACAATCGTGATAAAAAGCAGGGATTTATTAAATAACGCGCCGATGAGTGCACTGGCTACAATAATGCTTAGCAGGGTTGTTATTACACGTTTTTTTTGCGGAGACATTTAATTTTTTCGTTACTTAGGTTGCTTACATCATTTATTAGACAAGCGGTAACCTGAACCACGAACCGTCTGAACCATATCCTGATGCTGAGTGGTTTCTAATGCTTTTCGTAGACGCCGTATATGAACATCAACAGTGCGTTCTTCAACATAGACATTATCACCCCAGACATTATTTAGCACCTGTTCACGGCTAAAGACCCGGTCCGGATTTTCCATGAAGAATTGTAATAATTTAAACTCTGTTGGACCAAGTTCAATAGCCTGACCATTGCCTTCAACCCGGTGCGAGCCGGTATCAATTACAAGGTTATTAATATTAATCGTATCTTTTTTCACTTCGGAATTACTACGACGTAGTAAGGCTTTAATACGGGCAACCAGTTCACGTGGTGAAAAAGGTTTAGTCAGGTAATCATCAACCCCACTTTCAAGTCCTTTAACGATATGCTCTTCTTCTGTTTTTGCAGTAAGCATTATAATGGGTATGTTTTCCGTTTCAGGCATACGACGGAGCTTGCGTGCAAAATCGATCCCGCTGATACCGGGCATCATCCAGTCAAGTAAAATCAGTTGCGGACTAGTTTGTTTAATCAGGACTTCTGCTTTATGTGCGTCACTGGCTTGCTGGTAATTAAACTGTTCCTGGGACAGGGCCATGCACACCATGTCGCGAATGGCACGTTCGTCATCGATAACCAGTATGTAATCGGTTTCGCTTGTCATATTTCTTTCACATTAAATATTAACGTATTTATCATAGGTGACATTAAAGCAAAGTTTTGTTACAGATATATTACAGTATACATATATAAGGTATGGATGCGGTTAAGTATGAATAAAAAGTCAATTATTTAAGCAGAAGAGCAATACCGCTAAAAATCAGGAAAACACCTACCGCTTTCTGAAATGTGCGCTGAGAAATATTGGTGTGCAGGTGTTCTCCTAGATACATGGCAGTAAACATTACCGGTAAGGCGAGTAGGATATTGAATAAAACGGTAGAAGTGTAAAAGCCGGAAAGTGTAAATCCAGTCGCACGAATAAGGCCGTCGATTAAAAAAACAGCAGCGTTGGTCGCACGGAAAATTGTTTTATCAAGTTTTTGTAAATGAAAGTAAATGACATAAAAAGGTCCTCCAGTGCCAAACATTGTTCCGACTAAGCTACCAAAGAAACCTGCAAATACTGGCCATACCGCTGAATCATTTTTTTTCAGTGTAGGTGCAACAAGGTTATATATCGCAAATAAAATAATAAAAATACCGAGCCCTTTAACTAATACCTCTGTATTAATCGAGTTCAATATAAATAAACCGGTGGGGACACCGATAAATGCATAAGGAATCACTTTAGTGATAGTTGTCCATGAAATATATTGCCGGTTGTGAATGACATGTGTCGAAGAGGCAGAAATATCCAGTATGCTGATAAAAGGGATGACAAAGGTTAACGGTAAAAATAAGGCAAGTAGAGGGGCTGCAATGAGTCCTGAACCAAAACCGGTAACGCCACGGAAAGTATAAGCAACAATAAGAATAATCAATGCTACACTGTATTGAGAATAGCTAAGTGATTCGATCATGTGTTTTGATTCCAGGTGTGACTATTAATGCAGAAAGATAACAAAATAAAAATCGCCGTGAGTAGTTGTTTACTGGGTGAAGCCGTGCGCTATGATGGTACTGATAAACATATCGATTATATCACTGGACAGCTGTCTAAAGAGTATACCCTGATTTCACTTTGCCCAGAAATGGCAATCGGTATGGGTGTGCCCCGTGCCCCGATTCATTTAGTCGATAATGGTAAGCGTATAGACGCGGTTGGTGTTGAAGACTCTGAGAATAATGTAACTGATGCTTTATTGCAGTATGGAAAAAGTATTCAACAATCTCATCCGGATATTTGTGGTTACATATTTAAAAAGAATTCACCCAGCTGTGGCCCGGCTAAGGTTAAAGTGATGGTTCCTGAAACGGGGATATACGAACCACGTGGCCAGGGTGTCTATGTCAGCGCAATAAGAAAATATTTCCCCGGGCTTCCCGTTATCGATGAAGAAGATTTATTGGATGTAAGAATAATGAATGAGTTTATAAATAAGGTGGCCAAATTTTCAAAGTTAAAAAATTTCGTAGCATGGAATTATGACTATAAAAATAAAAACCATTAAACCACAGAGGACACGAAGGTACACAGAGGTTAAATATTATTTCCTTCCTCTGTGTACCTTCGTGTCCTCTGTGGTAAAAATTGATTTTAATTAACCCGCAATAATTAAACGTAATGCATCCAGTCGAAGCTGAGGATGTTGTACAAAATGATTGAGCTGTTCTTTTTCATCTCTTAACTGCTGTATCTCGTCATCACGTACATTCGGGTTAGTTTTCTGTAATGAGATCAAACGAGATATTTGTGAACCAAGTTGTTCT
>JAOUOK010000267.1 GCA_029880425.1 Gammaproteobacteria bacterium | reverse complement strand
GTGTGTTTGCCATATCCTTGCAACCTGCTGCTGGTATTCAGGATCAGGATAAGCCCTGGGCCACCAGTCTTCTAATGTAGGAATGTCACTAAGATCATAGCCAAAGGTTTTTATAAAAGCAGGGTTTAAATAGGTAATATTCTGACTGTCATCATTTAAAGCATAGGGTACAGGTGATGCTTTAATAACGTTAAAAAATTTTGAGTCCTTGCTAAGGCGATCATTTAATTCAAGTTCAGTAATTCGGGTTTGAGCTTTATTCAATTCTTCCTGAAGCTGTTCTTTTGTTTTTTCAGTATTATTGGTCAAATTGTATATCCCTGAACATTAATTAATTTTCATCTGTAAAAATGTAGTATAGCGTATGTTATTTAGAGGTAAATATTAAAAATTGTTACAGATAGTCAGAGCGTTTTTTCAAACTCGTTAATCAGTTAAAAGTTCCAGACCATCTTATGTTAATATGCATGTTGTTTACAGGGGGAAAATGAATACACGGTTACTGCTGTAGATGACAAGCATCATCAGAGAATGGCAGCGTACAGGTGAATATTTTTCCTGAATCTTTTAAAGAAATAAATAATAACAGAAGTATTCTTATGAAAAAATTAGGTAAAGGCTACTTGCTGGCCAAAATTTTATTATTGCTACCAGTTCTTTCGCTGGCTAATTTTGCAGGTATAACTGTAAGCACTGATTATGATGATGGTGGCAGGGCAGGTGAGGATTACCTTAATATGCTGATATCAGCGCTCAATGAAAATGGTTGTAATACAGTTTTATCCAGTACCACGGGACAAGCACAATTGGTGTTTGATTCGCGACCTGTCACAATAGCAAAAAAGGATCGAAGCGATTATCAGCTTATCGCACGTGCTAAAACATTGATGGGTAAACTGACTGTACGTGGCGCATTCCTGGTACATGCTTCTACCGGTATTGAAAGCCTGGCCACGTTAAAAGGAGAGCGGATTGGTTTTGTAAATAAAAAATCATGGAGTGGATATATTTTACCAATAAAAACTTTAAAAGATGCAGGTATTACTGAACAGCGAAATACTTTTTTTATTGCTGGTAATCATATTGGTGCAGTAAGTTATTTATTACACAGTAATATGTTCGCCACGGTAACAGCCGAGCCATTGGCAAGACGCTGGGCCGAGGCAAATGATCTTAGTATCGTGGCATTGACCGATGAAGTCGAGACAGGTGGATGGTGGATACATCGCACTGTTTCTAAAGATAAGGTTAAAAGTTGTAAACTGGCACTGAGTAAACTTGAACGCGCCCAGTTAAAAGCAATGCCCGCATGGATTGAAAGCTTTGAAACGAACTGGAAAAATTAAGATCAATTAATCAGTGCTGTCGAACAGGAATGAATATTTTTTCCATGCATCAACAATGCGCGGTTCCAGGATCCATGTTATAAGTGTTTTGATTTATTCACATTCAGTAAATACATTTACTTCGCAATTATCACAAGTCTTGGAATCAAGTTTTTTATAAATACTTCTTATTGCTTCTTTTTTTGAATCAAAGAAATAAGCGTTACCCACTTTTGCAACAAAACATTTTTTGCTTATATATTCATATACGCTTGATTTGAATTCTGCAAAATAAAGTCCGCCTCCCATTCTCTTCAGGCGGTTTGCATCTGATACCATTGCCTCAGCACCACTTAAATCAATAAAGTTAATACCGGTGCCTATAACGAGGATATGTTGTATGTTTTCATTTTCAATAATATGGTGAATGCGGTTCTGAATATGATTTATCGAGCCGAAGTAAATCGACATGTCAATGCGAATAATTTTAAGTTGCGGGCACTGGTTAACTGGTTTTTTATTAATATTGATTAATTTTTTCTTTCCTGTATTTGTATCTGTGTCTGGCGCAAGTGTGACAACTTCAGGTGTTGATGTTTTTGCCAGGAATAATACGAGAGATAATAAGACACCAAGATAAATAGCAAATTCAAGTTCAAGAAATAATGTAGCAAAGAAAGTTGTGAAAAGAATTGATGATTCTGATTTGCTGTATTTAATAATTTCCTTGATATGATTAAAGTCAACCAGGTTATAAGCCACGATCAGAATTACACCACCCATTGCCGCAACAGGTAAGTAGGCAGTTAATGGTGCGATTAACAAAATAATAAGCATGAGAAATGTGGCTGCGAAAATTGCAGACAAAGGTGTTTTTGCGCCGGAAGAGTAGTTGATACCAGAACGGGTAAATGAGCCAGAACCAGCATAGCTGGAGAAAAAACTCCCGGTTAAGTTTGATAAGCCTTGTCCAATAAATTCCTGGTTAGCATTGATACGTTGATTTGATTTGGTTGCAATAGCACGGCTAATGGAAACTGCTTCAATTAGGCCGAGCAAAGCAACTGCAAATGCTTCCGGTGCCAGCATTTTGATTGAGGCAAATGAAAAATCGGGTAAAGAAAAAGGAGGCAACTGTGCTGGAATTTTACCGACCAGCTCAATATTATGATGTGCATCAGAAAATAAAAGTGCAACAATACTCCCTACTATTAATCCGACCAGCAGGTTAGGGACTCTTGGATAAAATCGTTTTATGAAAATAGCTGATAGCAGTGTTGCTATTGCTATTATCAGTACATAAATATTTGTGTTACCAATTTCATTCCAGATATCAGTCCATGTATGAAAAAATGAAACACCTTTAGGTACTGAGACCCCAAGGATATTTTTCATCTGGCTGGTAGCGATCAGAATGGCTGCACCAGCTGTAAAACCGATAACGACTGTGTGGGATACAAAGTTTACCAGTGAGCCCAGTCGAGCGAGGCCAAAAGCCAGTTGATATACGCCTGCTAAAAAAGTGATAGTTAATACAAGTGAAATAAACTCAGGTGTACCTGGCTCAGCATGGTTACTGACCGCAGCAAAAACTACGATAGAAATCGCAGTTGTTGGCCCGGAAATTAAATGATGAGAAGAGCCAAACAGTGCAGCGATAACCGGCGTGACCATTGCAGTGTATAAACCATATTCAGGAGGCAAACCTGCTATTGTCGCAAAGGCTACGCCCTGGGGTAATACAATTACAGCACCTGTAAATCCAGCTACTAAATCAGCTTTTAATGTCTCTTTTGTAACAAGTCTGAACCATTGAAGAAAAGGTAACATAAATCTTAATTTCATTTTTTCTATACTTTCCAAAATATTTTTACGTTTATATTATTTATCGTCTTGATTGCTTTTTATAAGCAAACAGGCTTTTCCAAATACCAAGAAGGCAAACAAGAATATAAAAAGTGATGGTGATTCCAAATACAATTATTATCCAGGTTGTTGCCGAGACTTCTGGGAAAAATAATGGAATACATAATATGCCTACAAAGCTAAATAAATAGGCAAAATTACTCCATATAGGTTCAGGCTGGAACTGATAAGGTTTATCAGCATTAGGCTGTTTATCATTCATAGGAATTAGTTCTTGTAAAAATTACAAACTGAAAAAATATTATTTGCGAATCATATCGATGAAGGCTTCTGCTACCGGGTGATCCAGTGCAGCTCTATTCCTTGCGATCCACAATGTGCGTAAAATTCGAAACCCTGTTACTTTTATATGATATAGCTCACCATCAGATACTCGTTCGTGCACAGCAAAGCGAGGCATGAAGCTGGCATACTTACCGCGCTC
>JAOUOK010000185.1 GCA_029880425.1 Gammaproteobacteria bacterium | reverse complement strand
AGCACCAAGCAGCGCATCACATAAAGCATGTATTACCACATCACCATCCGAGTGTGCTTCCATTCCTTTTTCATAGGGAATATCAACACCACCTAAAATCAGCTTACCCGAATCTTTAAACTTATGAGCATCATAGCCCTGGCCAATACGCATTACTTATTTCCTCTTAATTTCCTGAATGAGCTTGTCGTAAAAAGAATGCCGCAAGCTCAAGATCTTCTGGCCGGGTAATTTTAATATTATCTGCATGACCTTCTATCAGTTTTGGTTGAAAACCCGCTAACTCTATCGCCGAAGCTTCATCGGTGATTTCCTGATCTTTTCTTAATGCCATTTCTAAAGCATCTTTTAACATTTTATAGCGAAACATTTGTGGTGTAAGTGCATGCCAAAGATCATCACGATCAACTGTTTTATTAATCAGGTTAGTTTTAGCAACAGCACGTTTCATCGTATCCCTGACCGGCACCGCTAAAATTCCACCGACACTATGAGTGCTTAATGAATCGATTAATAAACTTAAATCTTCTTTTCTAAGGCAGGGACGTGCCGCATCATGGACCAGTACCCAATCATCATCATTTGCCTGGCTCTCAATATACTTCAAACCATTTAAAACAGAATCACTTCGCTCTTTCCCACCCTCAGCCAGGAGAACAGGTTTTTGATTGCTTATTGAAAGCGTAGCCCAATATTCGTCTTCCTTAGAAACTGCGACAACAATTTCAGATACCGCATCATGCGCCATAAAGATATTAAGCGTGTGCTCTAATACAGGCTTATCATTGAGCAACAGGTATTGTTTAGGGGTCGCAGAGCCCATGCGACGGCCAACACCTGCTGCGGGAATAATTACCCAGATATTATTTTTGATAGTCATAGTAAATGGCTGGAAAAGACGAAAACTTATTCTTGTTTATTTTCTTTTGTATCATCAACGACCTGGATATAAGTTTCACCTTTTTTAATCATACCCAATTCATTTCGTGCACGCTCTTCGATAGCTGCATTACCTTTCTTTAAGTCTTTTACTTCTGCAAGCAATGACTGGTTACGCTGTGCTATTTTTTTATTTTCTGTTTTCTGCTGCTCTATATCTTGCTGAAGACGCCAGACCGTGGCCAGGCTGCCTTCGCCAAACCATAATTCATACTGTAAAACAAAAAAAAGGAGGCCAAGTATGACAGCAATATTTCGCATCTACTTCTCCTCCTTTTAATCAAAATACCAGGCATCAGCCTGCCTTAGCATTATTTTAAATTATAGAACGCATCTTTACCCGGGTAAATTGCATCTTTGCCCAGTTGTTCGTTAATTCGAATTAACTGGTTATACTTGGCTACACGATCTGAACGAGACATAGAACCGGTTTTAATCTGACCCGCACAAGTCGCAACAGCTAAATCAGCAATCGTGGTATCTTCAGTTTCACCCGAACGATGTGAAATCACCGCTGTATAGCCTGCTTTCTTCGCCATATCAATCGCATTCAGCGTTTCAGTTAATGTTCCAATCTGGTTAACTTTAATCAATATTGAATTACCGATATTTTTATCAATACCTTCTTTAAAGATTGAAGTGTTGGTTACAAATAGATCATCACCGACTAACTGTACTTTTTTGCCAAGACGATCAGTTAATTCTTTCCAGCCATCCCAGTCGTCTTCTGCTAAACCATCTTCGATGCTGATAATCGGGTATTTATTGACCCAGTCTTCAAGTACATCAATAAATTCAGAAGAACTTAAAATCTTACCTTCTGACTTGAGGTTGTATTTTCCATCTTCATAGAACTCACTGCTCGCGGCATCGATAGCAATCATAATATCTTCGCCTGCTTTATAGCCGGCTTTATCAATTGCTTCTAGAATTACAGTAATGGCAGCTTCATTCGATGATAAGTCAGGAGCAAAACCACCTTCATCACCTACCGCGGTATTTAAACCTTGTGCTGATAATACAGATTTTAAAGTATGGAAAACTTCAGCACCCATACGGATAGCTTCTGTAATACTTGAAGCCCCCACTGGCATGATCATGAATTCCTGTAAATCAACACTGTTTTCCGCATGCTCACCACCATTAATGATATTCATCATGGGTACCGGCATTTTAAAATCATCTTCTGTAGATAAGTATCGATAAAGAGGCATATTTACTTCGTTAGCAGCAGCGTGTGCACAAGCCATTGAAATTGCCAGTAAAGCATTAGCGCCCATTTTTTCTTTATTATGTGTACCATCAAGCTCAATCATCAGGTTATCAATTGCAGCCTGATCACTGGCATCTTTACCAACTAAAGCATCACGTAAAACACCGTTAACATGTGAAACCGCTTTTGTTACACCTTTACCCATGAATTTTGATTTATCACCATCACGTAATTCAATCGCTTCACGTGCACCGGTTGATGCACCTGAAGGCACTGCGGCACGACCCATCGTACCAGATTCTAAAATTACATCTGCTTCAACGGTTGGATTACCGCGAGAATCAATAATTTCACGACCAATAATATCTTTAATAATAGAACCACTAACTGACATTCAATTTTCTCTCTTACTTTTAAATTATTTGTTAACTAGCTTTATAACAATGTTTTGTGACAATTTAACTAGCTTTCTTTTGTTTTGCAGTAGACATCTTTAATTCACGTGCTTTTGCAACATAGCTCGTAAACAAGGGATGCCCGTCTCGTGGTGTTGAAGTAAATTCCGGGTGGAACTGACAAGCTATAAACCACGGGTGTTCTTTAAGTTCAACAACTTCTACCAGGCTATCATCGGTGGAAGTACCTGAAATAATTAATCCTGCTTTCTCTAATTGATCACGGTAGTTATTGTTAAATTCATAACGGTGGCGATGACGTTCAATAATGACATCTTTAGCGTAAACTTCATTTACATGACTACCTGGTTTAAGTTTGCAATCCTGACCACCTAGGCGCATGGTACCACCGAGATCTGAACTTTCATCTCGTTGTTCAACCTGGCCTTCTGCGGTTATCCATTCTGTAATCAAACCAATAACAGGATGTTTTGCTGCTCGTTTAAATTCAGTACTATGCGCATCATCAAGACCGGCCATATTTCTTGCGTATTCAATAACCGCAACCTGCATACCCAGACAAATCCCCAGGTAAGGTACATTATTTTCACGAGCATAACGCACTGCTTCGATTTTGCCTTCAACACCACGCAAACCAAAACCACCGGGAACTAAAATCGCATCCATTTCTTCGAGACAACCGGTTCCTTCATTCTCAATATCTTCAGAATCAATGTATTTAATTTTTACCTTGGTATGCGTGTGTAGACCTGCATGAATCAATGATTCAGACAATGACTTGTAGGCTTCTGTTAAATCAACATACTTGCCCACCATGGCAACCGTAATTTCATCTGTAGGATTTGCGAGTGCTTCGACAACGGCTTTCCACTCTGAAAGGTCTGTAGCTGGTGCATCGAGTTTAAGCTTATCAACAACAATATCATCGAGATGTTGCTCTTTTAACAACATTGGAATCTCGTAAATACTTTTCGCATCCAGCGCTTCAATTACTGCACGTTGCTCAACATTGGTGAACAGGGCAATTTTACGGCGTTCTTCAACAGGAATAGGACGATCAGAGCGACAAAGTAAAATATCTGGCTGAATACCTATAGAACGAAGTTCTTTAACAGAGTGTTGCGTTGGCTTGGTTTTAATCTCACCCGCGGTTGGGATATATGGCAACAGGGTCAAATGCATATAAAGAGCATTTTCATGTCCCAGTTCAACACCCATTTGCCTGATGGCTTCTAAAAACGGCAAGGATTCAATATCACCGACTGTACCGCCAATTTCGATCATCGCGACGTCAGCCTCAACACCATCAATCTTGGAGCCTTCATGTATGCAACGAATAATTTCATCCGTAATATGTGGAATAACCTGTACCGTTCCACCAAGATAATCACCGCGACGTTCTTTACTAATAACCGTTTCGTAGATACGACCAGTAGTAAAGTTATTTGATTGACGCATCGGTGTGCGTATAAATCGCTCGTAGTGCCCTAAATCAAGATCAGTTTCCGCACCGTCTTCGGTAACAAAAACTTCACCATGCTGGAACGGACTCATCGTCCCGGGATCGACATTAATATAGGGATCCAGTTTCATCATGGTAACTTTTAAACCACGGGCTTCAAGAATTGCGGCAAGAGATGCTGAAGCGATGCCTTTACCTAAGGAAGACACAACACCGCCTGTGATGAAAACAAATTTCGTCATTAATACGCCAAATATGTGGAGATGGTAGCCTGGAAACAGTAGCTTTCGCTACTGTTATCCTGCCATTGAATTGGCCCCTATTGTGAGTGTTTTTGCCTTACTTTTCAATCCTTAAGCCTGAAAAACTCTAACATAGGATGTCTTTGATGTGCATTATTTAGGTACACATGAAAAGGACAGGTCGCAACAAACCTACTCAATTACCCAGCCGGGTTCATTGTTTGTCGCTGCATACGGTTCACAGTGACAGTAGCCGACCACCTGAGCGAGCTCACCATTGACATAAACAAGTGGAACTGATGCCCTTTGCCAGGGTGGAACCTGCCATTCCTGGAACAGTTTCTTTAATTGATGCGTTTGTCCACGCCCGCTGGGACGACATACTTCTCCTCCCTGGCGAAACCGTACCGAAATATCTGTATTTTGCAGCATGGCCTGGCTAAGCCCTTCCCCCTTAGTTGATATAGCGCTCAATTTTCTGCCCTGGTGGCTTAAATCAAGTGGTTGCCCAATATCCAGCCAGGGTAAAATGGCCTTATTACAAGGTTCAGTATGTTCCTTTTGAGCATAGAGAATACCTTGAAAACGCCTGACTTCTCCCCCTTTCCAAATCACCTCGGGCCTGGCATCAGCAGGAGCAGGTAATACTTCTTCAATAATACGCTTTAAATGCAC
>JAOUOK010000184.1 GCA_029880425.1 Gammaproteobacteria bacterium | reverse complement strand
AAAAAGTTATGCCATAACTTTTACTGCTGTGGGGATTGCCTTTTCATCACAGTATTTTTTTATACTCGATAGAAAAGTTGAACTGAATTACCTTTTGGCTCCCTTTTTAGTTGCTTTAATCCTGGGTACCTTACTCACATACATTAATATTGTCAGGGCACAGCTCAAAGACTCAAATGAACAATTTCGTGCCGTGGTTGATATTGCTGAAGAATTTATTTATTACCGTGATCTTAACGGCACATATAAATATATTTCTCCATCATGTGAAAAGCTGACTGGTTATTCTGCTGATGTTTTTTATCATAACCCGTTTTTCATGAATACGATAATTCATGAACCTGATCGTGAACTATGGATGAATCATGTTCATGGAATTAATGAAAAGTATGAAGCTGAAACAATTGATATCAGGATTAAACATAAGTCAGGCGAGATTAAATGGATGAAACATGTTTGCGCAACTGTTACAGATGCCGAAGGAAAGCAAATCGGCGTGCGCTCATCAAACATTGATATCACGGAACAAAAAAATCATGAGAACCAAATCTTCAACATGGCCTACTATGATCCGTTAACCAACCTGCCTAACAGAAGACTGTTTGAACAAAACCTGGAGTCAATGATTGAGAAGGCAAGAGAAACAAACGATGTTTTTTCAGTTATGTTTCTTGACCTTGACCGTTTTAAAAATATCAATGATAGCTTTGGCCATAAGCTTGGTGACAAGGTTCTTGTTGCCGTAACTCAACTTGTATTAGAAAAATGTCAAGACCACTGCCTGTTCAGTCGTTTTGGTGGTGATGAGTTTGTCCTTATTTGTTCTGAAATTGAAAATACCAGGCAAGCTACAGAATTTGCCAACAAATTAATAAAGAAAATTGAACAACCTATTTTTATTGATGATATTAGTATTTATATTTCAGCAAGCATCGGTGTTGCTTTTTTCCCTGAAAATGGTGATAACGTCAGCTTATTAATTCGTAATGCTGATACTGCCATGTATAAAACTAAAAAACATGTTACCAGTAAAGTGCTTTTTTATAATGCTGAATTTGGTAACGAGGCGTCCCATTTCATCAGTACTGAACAGAGTATCCACAAGGCGTTAGATGCCAGGGAATTCGTACCCTATTATCAGCCTAAAATTGATATGTCATCAGGAAAAATTATTGGAGCTGAAGCATTAGCAAGGTGGGTTAACCCTGAACAGGGCATCATTATGCCGGATAAATTTATCAATGTTGCAGAAGAAACTTTTCAGATTGTTGATATCGGTAAGCAGATAATTGAAAAAGTACTGAATGATATGAATCAATGGAAAATGGTTAACTGTGAAATTCCTGTTTCGATTAATATATCTGTTCGACAGTTTTCAAATAATTCATTTTTTTCAGAGCTTGTTGAATTACTGGAGACCTATAAGGTTAAACCTGAGCACCTGGAAATTGAAATCACCGAGCAGGTATTTTTAGGTGACCTGGTTATGGCAAAACGTCGCCTTAATGAATTTCGTTCTGCCGGGTTTAAAATTGCACTGGATGATTTTGGCACAGGGTATTCATCCATGAGTTACCTGCATGAACTTCCTATTGATATCTTGAAAATTGATAAATCATTCGTGGACAACCTTGCCCATGACAAAAAATCACTGGCTATCATGAAAGCTATTGCATCGCTTTCACGTGATTTAAATTACGAAATGATTGCTGAAGGTGTTGAGGATGAACATCAAAAAAATATCTTGCTCGGACTTGATTGTATTGATGCACAGGGATATTACTTCCATAAACCAATGCCAATGGACGATCTTACTGATGTACTCATCGAGCAAATTTCCGATACTTTAAACAGGCTATGAACCTGTCATCAAATTAACAGATCTATTTAATTCTTTTAATAAGCGCTTTTCTTAATTTATATTTTTTACCAAACTTCTTTCGGAACAGGCTACGTGCTTTTTTATAGTTATCTTTTAACTGTACCTGGGTAATAGAATTAAAATCATCACGCTTATAGTGTAAATCACCAATATAAACGGCTTTATCTGATGGTTTAATATTAAGCTTAAAACCGGTCGGCAGTATTACTTTATCACTACTATAGCGTGAAAACGTAATCAGAATTTCACCATCAACAATGTATTTCAGGTTTCTTGGCACACTAAAGAAAAATACCTTTCCCAGCTCAGGATTTATAACGTACTTATATCCATCGGCTACAGGCTTTGAATTGAAAGTAATCATACTCCTGTTTTTATTTTTACTTCCATAACCCATTACATCCCATACACCTTTTGGATCAAGCTCTTGTTCATCTTTTTCCAATTTTGGGGAGAGAGAAATTCTGCCAACGACTATAACTTCATCTTTTTTAACCGCGCTTAGGGAACCGAGTTCAGGTAAAAACTTTCCACCCACACTACAGCCTTGCACCAGCACTGCCAGTACAAGAAATACAGGTAGTACTATTGAACTTGAATATTTATTTAATTTCATGATTGATTATGCTTTTTATTTTAGTTTTTTTAATCGTTGCTTGATCCGGTGTATCTGGTACGTGTATATCGCAAGGTCGCTGTCCGATTGCATAATTTTTAATAATTTCTTAAGTAAAACTTTTTCTTTTGGTTTTTTCGATTTTATCATTTTGAAATTATCAGGCTTAAATATCGAACCAGAATCAATCGCCTTGTATTTATATGAACCCATAAAATAAACACCCGGCCGTTTTATTACACGTGCAGTTTGGTTTCGTCCCTTGCCACCAAAGTTATAGGTGTAACGGGTATTACTGTAAAAACGGGTATTACGTCCAAATGAGTCGACCTGGAATGAACCGTTAGGCAGACCGATATGATAAAAAAGTCCCTCTTTGACTGCTGCACCGTAGTAACCTTTCTTGGTCCGCGGCTTATATTGCTTAACAGAAACCCAGTCAATCCCGCCCCATGAAGGTGCATCTTCCATATCAAAATAACCAAATACAACCGAACGATTTTTATCTTTAGGATCGATGGGGTCAGGTGATGT
Source organism: Gammaproteobacteria bacterium (assembly GCA_029880425.1). Classification (GTDB taxonomy): domain Bacteria; phylum Pseudomonadota; class Gammaproteobacteria; order UBA6429; family Thiohalophilaceae; genus JAGLTQ01. The sequence continues at coordinate 1,921 of JAOUOK010000184.1, read as the reverse complement.
AGCACACCCGTTTAATAATAATGTAGATGAAACCAGGAAGAGGGTTAAAAGTGTTTTAACAGGACGATATGTCTTAAAAAACATAAAAAATACTCCAGCAATATGTTGTTATTATTAAATATGATCTAAAAAAATAATTTAAGCTTATTTTTATGTCAATTACTATCCTGGGGAGGAGTTCATTGTAAGTGCAATGTAATAAAGACGCATTTAAAAAATGTGATAGATCACACAAAGTATAGTTAAATATTGTCAGGTAAAATCTACGCGACCTTTATTCTAACCACGTTCATAATTTCAAAATTCATGCCGGCAACCACTTCTACACCGGGATAATAGGTAATATTGACCCGCGCACCCTTGAGACTTTTATACTGCTGTTTCCGTTTATACTTAAAAGGAACATTACAGTCTTCTATCATCACGGTATTTAATACCCACTCTTCCTTATCGCGTTGCACATGTGAAACCACCTTGACCATCTCGGAATGCGTCAGTTCTTCGTGCTTTTTTACTAATTTTTTTGCATCGGATTGCATAGCTAAACTTTTTCTATATCTTAATTAACCAAAAACTTTTTTTAATAAAGCTGTTGTGCGTTTAAGCGGGTCTTTACGAATTGCGGCTTCTTCTTTTTCTAAATAATAAAACATTCCATGAATACCTTTAGTCATCACGTAACCTGTTAAATCATCCTTAACACGGGGAACAAAAGGTACCTGGTGATATTTATCTACCGCACGTTTATAAGCCTTGACTGCACCTACTTCAGCCAGCGCATTTGTTATCACCGGCCGCATCATACGTTTTAACGCCGGAGTCATTTTATTTCTGAAATACAATGTGGCTGCATTGGCTTTACCATTATAAATAGCTTTTGCATCCTGCCAGCTCATATCTTTAATCGCCTTCCAGAATAAGTGCCTGGCTTTAGTTGCTGCTACTTCTGCCGCGTGATTCATTTTCACTTCAACTTCAGTGGTATATTTTTCCAGGCCAACTTTTTTCAGGGTGTTGTGTACTTTTTGCAAATTTTTAGGCAAGGCAATATGAATCACCTTATCATTTAAATAGCCATTCTTTTTTCCGACCCGTGAAATAACACGCTCAGTACCGACACGTAGTGCTTCTTTTAATCCTGCAGATATATCCTGTTCAGTCAGTGTTTTTTTACTTAAAGCTTTTCGGCCTGATTCAAAAAATTCATTTAACTGTTGTTTATCGTTTACAGCGCATGCCTGGAGTAATAAAACAGATAAAAGAAAAATGAAATATTGTATAACCAATTTTAAACGCATCTCGTTACCCCGTTTTTTTAAAAATTAAATCCCACACACTATGGCCCAGCTTATGTCCACGTTGTTCAAACTTGGTGACAGGCCGGTAATCCGGTTTTGGTGTGTATTGATTTTTTCCCGCCGTGTTTTCAAAGCCTTCAGCAGATGACATTACTTCCATCATGTGCCCGGCATAATTTTCCCAGTCAGTCGCCATGTGAAAAATACCGCCAACTTTTAGTTTTTTTCTTAACAAGCCGGCAAACTCCTGCTGCACAATACGCCTTTTATGATGACGTTTTTTATGCCAGGGATCAGCAAAAAATAAATACACGGCATCAAGCGATTCATCGCTAATCATTTGCTGCAAGACTTCAACCGCGTCAGCATTAATCACGCGAACATTGGTTAAATCATCCTTTTCAATTTGCAGTAATAAATTTCCCACCCCTGGGCGGTGCACTTCGACACCAATATAATTTTGCTGCGGGTTATTCATCGCCATCTCTGCCAGTGATGTCCCGTTACCAAAACCTATCTCGAAAACAGTCGGTGCGGTTCGTTTAAAAACATCAGTTAAATCCAGCGGCTTATCTGTTAACGATATGCCGTATAGCGGAAACAGTTCTTTGAGCGCGCGCTCC
>JAOUOK010000183.1 GCA_029880425.1 Gammaproteobacteria bacterium | reverse complement strand
GTTTCAATACTTCAAGTGCGTATTTTGGTGCTTCTACAAAAATGATGAGTTTACCGATATCATGTAATAAACCTGCGGTGAAATATTTTTCTACGTTTTGTTCACGTCTCGATGAAGCAACAATACGTGCAGCTGTTGCCACAGCAATACTGTGTCGCCAGAATTGTTCCATATCAATGACATCCTGGGGAATGTCTTTAAACATGGCAACAATTGAACAACTGAGTATTATTTCACTTAACTGCTTATGGCCAATGATAGATATTGCATTTGATATGGTGTCTATTTTTGAAGGAAAATTAAATAACGCACTGTTTGCAATCATTAAAACTTTTGCTGCCAGCGCAGAATCTTCTGAAACAATATTTTCCAGGTCCTGGTTTGAAGTGAGAGGATCTTTAATCGCCTCGCTGAATTTCAGCGCAACTTCTGGGAGAGCTGCAACTTTAAGTACACTTGTTACTATACGTTCTGCATCTAAAGCCATATTACTGTCCCAACTGCTCCAGAAAAAATTGTACTGTTTCTGCCGTTAATTCTTTTATGAAAGGTGAGTTCATATCATTATGGCAAAAGCGTGCTTTAACCTGGCCTTCAATTACCTTGTATATTTCAGGAGAGATATCAATAATATTTTCATCATCCGGCAAATCTTCATCATTAATTTCAACGCTGATGACACCCCATGCATTAAGGGCCTTAATATGCTTTTCATTTAGCTCACATCCCAAACCCAGCAAAAAGCGACCATTGGGATCACAGACATCCGCCGATAATGTCATACCCACCAGTAGTTTTTTAACCTTGATTTTTGCCATTAAACACCCACTAATCTAAATACGTGATTTACCTGTTAATTTATCGACAACCCTGTATTTTTCTTTACTAAACTCGCAAAACCCCCTTTAATATTGCGCCTACTGGCCCCATAATATTAAAACTGACTTATATGGAATTATTCGCTAAGATAGATGTCAGAAATATCAAGGGGGCGACATGGCTTCGACGTGGATAGCGAAACTTGATGTGCATGCCGAGGGACAGATTACCTCGTAAATACAGCTGTTACACTAATAGTTGCAAACGACGACAACTACGCTTTAGCTGCTTAATAACCAGTTTTAAAGCCCTCTGCCTGGTGAGTGCTTATGCTCCCAGATCACAGGGGTCACTAACATAAGATCGCGATGAAGCACGTCTGGGGTGGATTCGCTAAAACTTACCAGACCCGCCGTATGTGATCCCTGCCTGTCGGGCAGCATCCGGTTAAATTTAAAGACAGAATAAGCATGTAGAGCAGAAAGCGGAGAGTTTGCGGACGCGGGTTCGATTCCCGCCGCCTCCACCAGGCAAATTAAAAAGGGTTACATCAAGTGATGTAACCTTTTTTTCCGGTGAACATTATTGACTAATTTCTTGAAGTCTTTTGATTTTTCTAACCCACGGAGTCTTATTACGTAACCCCATAGGTAAATCTTTAATTAAACTTTTTGCTTCAGCAACAGTTTGATACGTACCATAAACCAATGCATAGCGCACAATACCATCCTGTTCATAACGATAATAGCCGCCTTTTCCATTAAGGAAGTTCTCATCATAGAGTTTAATAATTGATTTCTCTCGTCGACTACTGGCAAGTTGTAAGGTATAAAAAGCGGGATTTTGGTCTTTTAACCAGTATAACGGGCCGGATTTAAATGCCAGGTGAATACCTTTTCCAGGCATTAGTGCGTTATTATTTAAACTTGTATAGGCTTGGGTCAATCCCGACTGGGTTGCCTGCTTAAACCATTTCCTGGCTTGTTCCACATTTTTAGCCACCCCTTTACCATTAGCATAATGCTTAGCCAGGTTATATTTCGCTACCGTATTACCTTGAGCTGCAAGTTTTGACCAGATTTCCGTGGCTACCTGATCCTGGTTATTTTGCTCTGCTTCTAAAGCTTGCTCTACCGTGTTAGCGAAAACTGTATTTGAAAGAAATACTAAAATGAAAAAAGATAAGGTTTTTTCCGGACTATTCATTTCCATTTGAAAAACATCCATTAGTTATTATGCAGTTTGTAAGGTTACGTGTTTAGTATGTCCAGATTTAGCGCAACCTGAGAGAATTTCATAAAGTAAAATATTGGCTTGCCGTTTATGATTTTCAGCCGTATTTTTATCTTCAGAAAAATACGGGGCAACCAGCGGACTAATATTCTGATACGAAACAACATCGGCAAGCTGAGCGTCATGATATAGTCGAATCGTCATATCGATTGGCTCAATTTTTGGACATGCTGTAAATGTTAATGATAATGATACCAGCGTTGTATAACGACTGACTTCAAGGCATTTAATTTTAATAGTTTTTAGTGAATCTTTATAAATGAGCTTGCCTGAATATAATTCAATAATCTCCGGAAAAAGCTCCCTGAAATAACTGTAATTATGTTCAAAAAACCACATCGGTTCTTTATTACGTGTTTGTTCTAAAGTGTGACTCAAACTTCTTGCCTTATATAAATAGCAGTAAACTTAAAATGCCTTACACATATCAGCATATTATCGTACGGTCTTTAATTCTATACCAATATACTGGAAACAATAAAATCATATATTATCAGGCTTTATTATTGATACCGGTTTAAAAATGTTAAAATATGTTACTTATTTGTTTGATTTTATCTAAGTGCACCATGTCATTAATTTCACCCCATTCCCTACCTCCACGCTCTACTTTTAAACAGTATTTTTAAGTCTGCAGAGACATTTTTTCGAATCTATATTAGCTAAAGGTGATTTAATTATATTCAGCGCATCGACCGAATATATATTCAATAATATGAGGTATATCATGCATATAGCACTTTCGTAACTCATCTTTTAAAACTACAAATATTAAATTTACCTTATTCGTAATTAGTGACATAAGTAACATTTTTGTGACAAGATACACGCTATTATAAATAATAAAATTCCATTAAATTTTCTTCCTTCAAAACTAAGTTTCTAAGGTACGCGGTAAAAAGATACCAACATTACTTTCGATACAATAATACTAAAAGAAAGAATGAATAAACAATTAACTTAAGGAATAACCAATGAGCAATTATTACATTTGGCCTGATATGCCATTCCTCTCAATAACAGTACTAGTTGTCTCTAGTATGATTTTTTTATTTTTGGCTCGCACACCAATGCATCTAGCACTTCAAAATCTAGATGAAGGAATTGCTGGCGGTTTGGCTAAAATCTCAAAATGGATAAATTCTCTAATTGAAAAGATGAGAGACAAAAATAAAAAGGTTTTACTCGAATCAAGCATAGCTGATTATGAACAGAAAATTGCTCATGAATTTAAACGTGTTGAGGTGGGTTACACCAAGCACCTTGCCGATTATCCTAAGCTGCATCTTGTGCTTGATGAGAACATTGCGAAAATCTCTGCTGACTTTGAAGAATGCGGACAAGCAGTTCCTAAAGCACCAGGCTGGAGTGATACAGTCGAATCATTAACAAAAATGCAAGGTCTTGCTAATGGTGACAGAGTTGTTGAAAAAATGCTTAAAGAATTACAGAAAACCGCTATTGATGGCGACAAAGCTGCTTTAGCAGAATTGAGAAAAACATCAACCAAGCGACACAAAATATTAAGCGGCTTAGCCCCGATCTGGAAAAAAATTCTGAAAGTAATGCATACGGTTGATAGCAAAGTAGCACTTGCTTTAGAGACCAGCAAAAAAATACAAAAATACATGTCAGAGTACGATAATATTAGACAAGGTGGTGCTGACTCTATTGATATGCTGTCATCAAAATCAACAAAACTATTCATATTCTCATTATTAGTTATTGTTATTGCTGGTTTTGGTGCCTTCATTAACTTCAACCTAATTGCATTACCTATGTCAGAACTCGTACCAGCCGGTTCACGAGTTCTTGGATTACAAGTCTCAGATGTATCTGCTTTAGTCATCGTCATGCTTGAAATAGTGCTAGGTATCTTTTTAATGGAAGCTCTTGGTATCACCAGTATTTTCCCTCAAATTAGTAGTATGACTCTCGGTAAACGACAGATTCTTTTGTATGCTTCTATTCTTGGCATTTTCTTTCTTGCATCTGTTGAAGCAGCACTGGCAGTACTTCGTGAACACATTGCTGAAACCAATGCAGCCACAACACAGGCATTAGCTGGCAAAGCCGCTGCCAGCACGTCCGAAAATGACTCTAATATCACCGTTATTGGTCAAGCCACTTTAGGTTTTGTCTTGCCGTGGATTTTAGCTATGGTGGCAGTACCATTAGAAATGTTAATCGAAAGTGGGCAACACGTACTTAACAAGCTGTTAATACTACTTATTTTATTAGTTGGCTATTTGATTGGAATAATTGGTCATTTAATTAGCACCATAATGAAAACATTTCTTCATATTTATGATGCCTATATTATTATTCCATCTCAAATTGCTACCCTAATTAAAAATAAAACATAACAGAGGATTATAACCGTGATATTAAAACAAAAACTCTGTGGTAGCCTCTTTATTGCTAGTACCCTGTTGTTATCATCATGTTCAGATAATAAACAGTATGAAACTGCAATTTGTGCACTTACTGATATCTCTGGTACCTATGCACAAGAAAAGAAAAATATGGCGAAAATAATCAAAGCAGGTATTGTTCCAAAGTTGCTTCCTGGTGATAATCTTTTTTTAGTCACGATTGATAGCAACAGTTATGACGAGAAAAACTTAAAAGGCAAATTGACACTCGACTACCGTCCTTCTCAAGCAAATAGTCAAAGATTAGGTTTTGCAAAAGTACTCGATAATTTTGCTAGCAATAAAACAAGATCAAAATACACTGATATTAGTGGTGCCATGATGCTATGCAGCAGTTATTTGAAAAATACAAAAGCAGGTACTCAGATCATGTTTATTTTCAGTGATATGAAAGAAGAGCTAAAGCCAGGTATCAAACGAAG
>JAOUOK010000182.1 GCA_029880425.1 Gammaproteobacteria bacterium | reverse complement strand
GCTCAATGAAGAAGCATTAAGCCAAATTCATGCATCTCTATCAGTTAAGAACACAGATTTACATTCTATACCTGTTCAAGTTAAGGAAAGTACTCAAATTGAACCTGAAACTCCTTTACCCCAACATGTTCAGCCAGATTTAAAACAAACCATTGTTAAAATTAAACCTGGTCATTCTCTTTCGGCAATCTTCAAAAGATACCGCTTTAGCCATCAGGATCTTTATAGCATTATGCAAAAAGGACCTGAGGCAAAAATCTTACGTAATTTAAAGCCTGGCAACACACTCATATTTACCAGTGATAACCGTGGACAACTTCAATCCCTGACATACCAAATTAGCCGTTTACAATCCGTTATTGTGAACCGGGTAAATAATAGCTTTACTCTTGAAACCGTTGAAAAACAGCTCGAAAAACGGGTTAACTACTCCCAGGGGCAGATTAAAAATTCATTGTTTGAAGCTGGTAAAAAAGCCGGCTTATCTGATGCCCTGGTAATGGAGATGGCTGGGATTTTTGGCTGGGATATCGATTTTGCATTGGATATTCGACAAGGCGATGAATTCTCCGTTCTTTACGAAGAACAATTCATTGATGGCAAAAAATATCAAACCGGGAATATTCTTGCAGCGGAATTTACCAACCAGGGGAAAACTTTCAAGGCAATTCGCTTCACGGACAAATCAGGCCGCACCAGTTACTACACGCCCGAAGGGTTATCCATGCGTAAAACTTTTTTACGCTCTCCGGTAGATTTTCGTCGTATTAGCTCACGCTTTGGTAAACGTAAACATCCAATTCTAAAGAAACGACGTTTGCATAAAGGCGTGGATTATGCGGCTCGCCGCGGAACACCGATCCAGTCTTCTGGTGACGGTAAAGTTATTTTTAAAGGACGCAAAGGTGGTTACGGTCGTGTAGTCATCATTCAACATGGTAGTCGTTACCAAACCTTGTATGCCCATATGAACGGCTTTAAACGCGGTATCCGTGTTGGTAAATATGTTAAGCAAGGCCAGACTATTGGTTTTGTTGGCAGCAGTGGTCGTGCTACTGGCCCACATTTACACTACGAATTCCGTGTAAATGGTACACACCGTAACCCTCTAACGGTTAAATTACCCAGCTCAGCACCGATTAAATCTGCATACAAAGGTGAGTTTATTGCCTATGCAGATAGAGTACTGTCACAACTCAATACGTATAAACCAACTCAAATCGCTTTAAACGAAGAATAAAACCACACGAGCTATTCGAAACACGGGTTAATACTTATGGCAGATGATCTATACATTGGCCTTATGTCCGGAACAAGCCTGGATGGAATTGATGCCGCGCTTGTTCAGCTCAACGGCGATCAAGCAACCGTTCTGGATTCATTATGCGTGTCGCTTCCGGTGCAACTAAAGGATGAAATCAAATTCCTAGTTAATCCTGCTGAGCAGGAAATTAACCGCCTAATGACGCTGGATATCCAGCTCGGTAAACTTTTTGCACAAACAGCAAATCAACTTCTTGAAAAAACAGCAACCAAAAAAGAACAGGTTATAGCAATAGGCAGTCATGGCCAGACCATTCGACACTGGCCCACTGCTGAGCATGCTTCAACGCTACAGATAGCCGATCCCAACATCATTGCCGAACAGACAGGCATTACCACGGTTGCCGACTTTCGTCGCCGTGATATGGCTGCAGGAGGCCAGGGGGCGCCACTTGTTCCCGCGTTTCATGAAAAACTTTTTCGTGACAAAACTAAAAACCGGGTGATATTAAATCTAGGTGGTATTGCAAATGTAACATTATTAGCTGCTGATCCAGGTATCCCTGTGACCGGCTTTGATACCGGGCCAGCCAATACTTTGATGAATCACTGGATAGGGCAGCAACAAAATAAAAGTTATGACGAAAATGGCAAGTGGGCCGCAAGTGGAAAAGTCGATGACGCTTTTCTTACCCACTTACTGGATGATGATTATTTTCAGCTTTCTCCACCTAAAAGTACCGGTACTGAATATTTTAACGCCCACTGGTTTGCGCAAAAACTGGGGGCGTTTCCCTCTCTCGCTGCAGAAGATGTGCAGGCCTGTTTAGCTGCTTTCACAGTAAAATCGATAACAGACACTATTAGCCACTATCCCGCGGATGAAATTATTGTATGTGGCGGTGGCGTACATAACAGTTTTATCCTGCAATTGCTAAAAGAGTATATGCCTGCAGTTACAGTTAACAGTTCCGAAGCCTATGGTCTGAATCCTGATTATATCGAAGCTACTGCTTTTGCCTGGTTAGCCAAACAGACAATGGAGCATAAGCCAGGAAATTTACCTGAAGTAACAGGTGCTAAACGTAAAGTAATATTAGGCGGAATATATTATAAATAAAGTATTACTTAATTATTTTTTGTATATTTACAGGGTTGCAAGTTCAAAATAAAAACGAGTACCTTTTCCTTCTTCACTATCAAAACCAATATACCCATTATGCTGTTCTATAATTTCTTTGGAAATTGCCAGGCCAAGCCCTGTTCCACCTTTCTCTCGTGTATCAGCACTATCCGCCTGAGAAAAACGATTAAAAATATTTTGGTAGAAGTTTATCGGCACGCCTTTTCCATTATCAATTACCGTTACACGTACTTTTTCTCCAATGCATGATAATTGAACTTCAACAATATCTCCTTGAGGAGAATACTTAATGGCATTTGATAGTAAGTTTGAAATAACCTGCAGTAAACGATTCCTGTCAGCATTAACTTTAATGTTGCCACAATTATTATCGTTAAATAAAAAACCCACTTTATATTTTTCTGCATAACCTTGATTAACCTGGATAGCGTGTCTTATTAATTCTGGTAGCTGAACAATTTCTTTATTAAGGTATGTCTTACCCGACTCAAGTTTCTCAAAATCAAGAATATCATTTACCAGGAAGGTCAGGTGATTAGTGTTTTCATAAGCAACATTGAGCATTTTTTTTACTTCTTCGGGTGATAAATCTAATTCATCGCTTGATAATAAACCTAACGCTCCTTTAATTGATGTAAGAGGTGTACGAAGCTCATGACTCATAACAGAAAGAAATTCTGATTTTGCCCTGCTCGCTTTTTCTAATTCTTCAGCCTGAATTAGAAGTTGTTTAGTATTTATTAATGCTTTCCAGTATTCATTATTTGCACGAACAACCTGAATGTATAAAAACAAAAAATATATCACAAAGCTTGCACTAAGCGCCCATACTATATTCCCTTCCTCAACAGCCATTAAAATGACTATTGGAGGAAGCAAAATAATAACCAGGTAAAGCTGAGCGACTTTCTTCCATATAAAGTTAGATGCTGCCGCTCCACTGCCTATCCCGACAGAAAATAACAGGTAAACGAGCGTAACATCACTAATGCCATATTGAATAAGATTCCAGCTACTAAACACCCCCCAATAAATCGCTGTTGACAAAGCTACCATGGAAAAATAAATTTCCCATCGTTTAATAGTTTTTGATGTTTGACAACTGATAGTTTTAAGTAAAAAAAAATGAAGAACAATACTGATAAATGAGCAAAAAACAATAGTGTAAAAAAGTAATGGGCTATCGACTGAAATATTAGATATTGAGCCTGCAATGATTAATAACAGAAAAATAATAATCGAACCAGTGAGAGTGCGTGAGACATAATCTTTATCTGCCTCAAGATTTACAGAGTGAATCATATCCTTATCCATATCCATCTCTGTCATCATTTGTTCACGACAATCAGGAATTAATTTAATTAGTGCCATCATATCTTTTATAAATTTTATCCGGATTAATTAACCTGTCACTTAAAGGATAATGTACAAATTCAAACCCTGCTCTTTATTTTTTACAGAAATTAAAACCATGATATTTTATATCTTACTGAAATGACTAAAAAATTAGCTATTACGCTTAACAGCACTGTGTTCTAAATCCTATTCATATCGAAAATATAGCTTATATAAGGGTTAGCAAAATAAAACCTCACGCATAAGCCTGGCAACTTCCGTGATAATCGGTGCTAAATATACCGTAACCTGGTTGATATATTGAAATAATAATTTATTTAATTTGCGGTTTTAAAATATAGTTTTTTGGAATTGTATCAAATGTTTTTATTATGCCACCGTATTTAAGAGTAAACTCTTCTGCCTTGGCTTTTGTTAAAAAAGGGACAGCTTCAGCCGAACCCATACCACCCGCCCTGTTACTGGCAATAACATACCAGGCTTTACGTGCATCAATCCAGTTGTCATCACCCGGATTTTCCCAGCTTGCATTTGACATATCATTAACATAAATAGCTGCAATATTTCTTGGCTCTTCAGGTGACAAGGTAAAAGAAATAGTATCTCTTATCGACGCAAACCAATGCACTTTATTATCAGTAAGAATAATATGACCTTTAGGTCCATCATGATAAGCCACTGTCATTAAGCAATAATAGCCATTAGCTTCCTGTGTCAGCGTTTGTGGCGGGGGCATTTCTACCTGCGGCTCTTTTTCACAAGCGGTTAATAAAAGAGCATGAAACAATAGTAAACAATGTAAGTAAAATTTTCCTGACATTTTCTTTAGCCCTGTTTATATGTTCACGTTCATATGTGTTCTTGCTTGCGTATTTATATGTTATTTTTTATTAAAATTTTTACGTTTTTTCCATCACCTGCTGAAACCATTGCACTGCACTTTTTTTAATTTTAATTTTACAGAGTCACAGGTATTTTTAAGTATAAATCATGAATTATACTTTTTATATAATTCCTTTTTTTATTCTTGAGTTTTACACGCTCAATTAACCCAGGATTATGGATAGTCCAAGTAAAAATATTGTCAGCAAGGTTACGGCTACATTTGCGCCAAGATATTGAGGGTGTCTTCCAATCAATGAGCCATATTTCACAGCTCCGTAGATAGAGAATAACGCGAGTGGTAATGGTAGCAGTGCTATCAAGCTCAGCATCGGCAACAG